>JALGTS010000013.1 GCA_029821255.1 Candidatus Zipacnadia bacterium | reverse complement strand
ACGATTACCCCGACCCAAACGGGAGCGGTGCTGAAGATGACCAATGCTTCGTTGGCATAGGTCAAACCAAGGCCGGTATAGAAAACCAGCATTTGTACCCCCATCAATACCCCTAGCCCCAAAAGAGCCCAGAACGAAGCTCGCAGGCTGCGCTGTAGTCCCGACCGCAGCAGCGCGACCACCGCAAGCAGAATAAGGCCACCCCCCAAGTTACGCAGACACAGCAAACCAATCGGGGAAAAGACCTCCAGCAGGAATTTGTCTGCCACCGAACCTATTCCCCAGACTACCACCACCGACAAGGCTGGCCAATTCACTTTGGCCCAAGTCTGACTGTCGGTTAGAACATGTTGATGTTTATCTATCTGCTTAAGCATAGTTCCTTCCTATTTATGGAATCTCAGGCGGAGTAACTACAAACCCCAATCTCAGTGGACAACGGCACCACGTTCGTATGGGTCAACACGGAAGTAAATAGATTCAAAGCTAATGACCAACGATGGCAAAGACCACATACCAACAGCCCGCCAACTCGGGTAACGGTTCAGGGATTCTCCGGCGGCTGGACCGGGATGCGCAGGCGGATAGTGGTACCGACGCCGACTTCGCTTTCTACCTCAATCGTCCCATGGTGTACCTTAACTACATTGGCCACGATGCGCGTGCCCAGGCCGGTGCCCATTGGCTTGGTACTCACCACGTCTTCGGTAAATAGCTTCTCGCGGACCTCATCGGGTATACCCGAGCCAGTGTCGGCACACTCAATAACAATTTGGGCAGACTGATTGGGGGCATCAGCCGGCACGGTTGCCAACCGCAGGGATACCGAATCACCCGGACCGCAGGCATCAATGGCGTTGTAAATTAGGTTGTAGATCGCATTATAGATCTGCTTAGCGTCAACCGTCGCCTCGGTTATCTCACCCTCTACCTGCAAACCAACTGCCACCTGCTTACTTTCCGCATGCGACCGTAGCAGGTCCAGCACTCGCTCACCGACAGCCACAATATCGGTTGGTTCAAAATGGGGCTCTGCTACAATGCCCTTGACAGCAGCCGAGATCTCAGCCATGCGTTGCTGGACTACCTCAGTCCCCTCCAGAATCATATCAATCAGCTCCGGATATGTCTTGCGGAGCTCTCCCATTGCCTGGCGAATCGCATCAGCCGTTTGCGGCGACTGCTCCAGGTGGGCGAGGATTTCATCAAGCTCGGCGTAGTCTTCATCAGCAATCATCTGCAGCGTTTCAGCTCCGGTCCGCACCGGAGTGATCATATTCTTAACATCATGGCTGATGTTACCAATGAACTTAACAACTTCGGCCAGACGGGCCTCTTCCTGCAGACGAGCATTCTCTATGGCCATACCGATCTGGGCGGCCATTATGCCAATCAGATTGACGTCATTCTCGTCAAAGTGCCCTTCCCGTTTGTTGAGCACCTCAATGACGCCAAAGGGCTTGCCTGCCGAAGACTTCAGGGGAACAGCCACCATATTCTCCGTCGTATAGCCTATCCTCTCGCCGATTTCACGCAGATGAGCCTGTTCGGCGGCAACATCCTCCGAAATATGGATCTCTCCAGCCTGAAAGACCAAGCCAGCAATACCCTTATCTGCTTCAATCTCGGTCCCCATCAATTCATCAGCCTTCGCACCGACTACATATTCAAAGCGCAGTTTATCGGCATCTGGATCGTACAACAGAATGGAGCCTGCTTCGGCATTCGCTATTTCCAGACTCATGTCAAGTGCCTGCTGGACCAGGCTTCTGACATCCGTAATCGAGCTTAGGCCAGCAGCGATAGCATGGGCAGCAGCAAGTTGCCGCTCCAGCTCTCTTACAGTGGCAGATAGTTCTGCCGTGCGGTCTTCCTCTGGACTTGTCATTTCCCTGACCTCCTGATGGCCTAAGTTATCAACCGCGGCAGTGCTAAGTCTACTCAGAGGGAACCAATGGAGCAGGGCGTTGAGGTTTTGGGCCAACTCTCATTGCTATTGCTGCAGCTTGTCGGGCTGACTCTTCGTGACCGGCGCGCTTGAGGGCCACGGCGAAGCGGGTCCAGATGCGGTGATTATAGGGATGGGATCGAGCGGCATTTTGAAGCACCTTTAGGCCTTCATGCTCCTCGCCGGACAAAAACAGAATCCAGCCAGCCAAGGCCTCAGCGGTACCGTCTCCCGGGTCCAGCTTCTGGGCCGCTTTGGCTAGCCCATATGCTTCGGCCAGCAGCTTGTTATTCCGTACCAGTAGCATAGCAAGCCGCAGCTTGGGATCAGCCAGATCTGGATCCAACTTGATGGCTTGGCGATAGTGTTGCTCGGCCAGGTCGTCCTGGCCAGACGCCTCCAAGGCATCAGCATAAGCGAAATGAGCAGAGGCTTCGTTGGGGCTAAGCGCAACTGCCTGAGCTCCTACCTTTACAGCCGCTTCCAACTGGCCAGTTGACTTATACGCCGTCACCAGATTCAAGTAAGCCACGAGCAGTTCGGGATCAAGCTCCACAGCTTTTTCCAGCACGGGGATGGCGCCGCGGGCATCGCCCTTGGTCATTACCAGACGCCCTTTTAGCTCGTAGGCCTCCGCAGACTGTGGGTTGATCGCCAGGGCCCGATCAATCCACTCCAGCCCAGTATGAGGATCACGCAATTGCAGGCAGGTGTGCGCCAACTTGAAGGCGGCATCAAAGGAGTTGGAATCAATCTCCCATGCCTGGCGGAAATGAACAAAAGCCTCATTATACTGGCCTTGCGCAGTATACGCGTCTCCCAGCTCTACTTGCGCCTGGGCAGAGTTGGGATTAGCTTGCACCTGTTGCCAGGCTGCAGCAACTGGTGTGGCCTCCTGCCGGCCACAACCTGCGCCCAGCACCAGCACTACGCCCGCAAGTGCAAGGGTCAGTAGTCCTCTGAACCCTTTCATAATCCGTATCCTCTTCCGCAGTGTTCAGTGAGCAACATCTCAACCAGTAGACTTAGTGGTGAACTGGTGCATCATCTGGACGAACTCGCCAAATAGATAGTTCGCGTCGTGGGGGCCTGGCCCTGCCTCGGGATGGAATTGGACCGAAAAGATGGGCAACTCCCGGTGGCGCAAGCCCTCGGCGCTCATATCGTTAAGATTGATGTGCGTCAGCTCGAGGCCTGTGCCCTCCAGACTGTCCATATCCACACAGAAGCCGTGATTCTGCGTGGTAATATCTATTTGGCCAGTTTCCAGGTTCTTAACTGGGTGATTGCCACCCCGATGGCCAAACTTCAACTTGTAGGTCTTCCCTCCCAAGGCCAGGGCAATGACCTGTTGACCCAGGCAGATGCCGAAGACGGGGACTTTCCCGAATAGATTGCGCGCAGTGTTAATAACATAGCCCACTCCCTCCGGATCGCCCGGGCCGTTGGAGAGCACTACACCGTCGGGCTGGCAGGCCAGAATCTCTTCGGCGCTGGTTGTCGCTGGCACAGTTATCGGCTCACAGCCTTGGCGATAGAGGTGACGCAGGATATTTTGCTTGACGCCACAGTCAACAACTATCACTCGATATGTCTCCCAGTAGCCACGCAGGCCACTGCCCAGTCCAGTCCTTTCTGTGGTAACCCAACGACGGGGCGGTGCAGAGATCCCCAAGCTGAGTTGGCCCGGCGGTATTGCTTCTTCCTCATAGCCGCTCTGTCCCCAGCGCCGCGGCTGCCGGCAGGTGACCTCTTTAACCAGATCGCGGCCTACCAGTCGGGGGGCTTGACGAGCCTTCTCGACAACGCTCTTCGGTTCCAAATCCTCGGTGGAGATAATCCCGATCTGTGCGCCAGCATCACGGATATGCTTAGTTAGCATCCGCGTGTCAATACCCTCGATCCCGATGATGCCGTGACGTCGCAGGTAATCACTCAAGCTTTCGCGGGCTCGCCAGTTGCTATAAATGGGCGAGTTCTCCCGCACCACAAAGCCTTCCACCCACGGCCGCTCCGACTCCATGTCCTCAGGGTTGATACCGTAGTTGCCCATTTGGGTGTAGGTCATAGTGACAATCTGGCCACAGTAAGAAGGATCTGTAAGCACCTCCTGGTAGCCGGTCATGCCGGTATTGAAGACCACCTCCCCGCTACGCTCGCCCTCAGCACCAAAGCACCGTCCCAAGAAGTAGGTCCCGTCTTCTAATGCCAGAATAGCTTTTTTTTGCTCAGTTTTATTAGTCATCTGTGCTGACTCTATCTTTCAGTTTCGCGTCTTCGCACAGCTCTCCTTCTCGCACCAAAAATTGGCCGGTTTTGATAGTACCCCACGTTCGCCCTCGTAGCTTATGGCCCGCGAAGGGTGTATTACGCCCCTTTGAGTAGAAGTGAGCGGGGTCAACTACCCACTGTTTGTACGGATCTATAATGGTAATATCAGCAGGCCCACCGGGCGTGAGCGTGCCGGCGGGTAGACCGAGCAGAACCGCTGGGTTACACGTCATCTTCGCCAAGATCTCGGACAGGCCCAACCGCCCGGTATGAAAAAGGTGGGTCAAAACCACCCCCACGCATATCTCCAAGCCAGTCAGGCCTGCTGGAGCATCAATTAGCCCTTGCGCTTTCTCCGGAGGGGTGTGCGGAGCGTGATCAGTGGCAATTATCTGGATATCGCCATCAATGACCGCCTCCAATATCGCCTGGCGGTCGCGCTCAGTGCGCAGGGGAGGATTAACCTTGGCGTCGGCACCACTTTCCAAAATAGCCTCTTCGGTGAGGCAGAAGTAGTGAGGTGCTGTCTCCAGGCTAAGTTGGAAGAATGTATTGCCTGCACGCAGCATCTGGGCTTCGGCAACGGTCTCAGCAGTGCTCACATGCAGCAGATGCAAGCGGGCTTGCGGAACGCTGGCAGCAGCTTGTGCCCAGCGGCGCAGCGCAGCAACCTCCGAATGACTGCTCTGGCCGGGCACCTGTAACTGGTGACTGACGGCACCTGCATTGATGACCCCCTCGCCGCTCAGCTCTTCGTCCTCCAAATGAGCCAGGAATGGGCGGCCGGAGGCAGCCAGCTTCGCAAGTGCCTGCTGCATCTGGGAAGTTGATTGCAGTGGGGCCGCATCGTCAGTTATACTGGCACAGCCCGCCTCCAGCAGGGCATCAAAATCGGTCAACTCTCGCCGCTGGTTGCCCACAGTTGCCGCTCCGAGCACGTAGACGTTGGACCAGGCCTCTTCGGCAATAGTTTGCTGAAGCTCAGCAATGCGCTGTGGTCGGTCCAGCGGAGGATTGGTATTGGGCATACAGCAGACTGTGGTAAAACCGCCCGCAACTGCTGCACGGGTTCCCGTGGCTACCGTTTCTTTGTGCTCGAAGCCCGGCTCGCGCAGATGGACATGAATGTCCACCAAGCCGGGACACACCACCAACCCCTCAACTGGTACCTCCTCGCCTATCGGTGGCGCTCCCGACGGCTTGATCCAGGCAATCCTGCCGGTTTGCTCCACAGCTACATCGGCCAACTCATCCCGACCGTTGGCAGGATCAATGACCCGTCCGCCGGTCAGCGTAAAGGCTTGACTATTCTGTTGTTCCATACGCCCAGGCTCCTCCAAAAAGGCCCCCCGAGCGGCGGGAAGGCCTTCTTGGCGCTACTTATGCTGGCGGCCCAGTGTTGAATTACTCTACCTTGACTCTAACCGTATCCATCCGCGGCTGCAATTGCCCATTGGGGTCGGTCACCCGCAGGGTCACCACATAGTAACCCGGCTCGGGGAATTGATGATTGACAACTTCTCCATAGGCATCAATCCCCAAGCCGTCCAGATCATCAAAATCCCACTGATAGCTGGCCTTCACACCTTCGTGCTGAGGTTTAGCTGTAAATTGAACTGACTGCTCATGAGAGACGCTGCAGACATCAGGACCTTGGATCTCAGCAACCAGTGGTGTATCCTCCTGAACTATCTTAACTTCGCCTACATAGACTGTCCCCTCGCGGTTACCGGTGATTACTACTCGCTGCAATGTAGCTCCCTGCAAATCTTCGGGACAAGCAAAGTCTGAAAGCACAGCACTGATTCGTAGCCAGTCATCCTCAAATGCCAAGTTCGGGTTCAGCAGCAAGTCTCCTGACGAAAGCTGCCCCTTGTCAGTGACTAATACCACCCGAATTCTATCAATCGGCTCGACCGGTTGGCTGACCGCCGTTGTACCGGGCCTTGGCCAGCCAGGCAGCATCTCTGCCCCCACGCCCAGTGGCATCCCTCCACCCGGCGGCATAGGAGGCATAGGGGCACCTGGCCCAGCGGGTCCCGGCCCTGGGGGCATTCCTGGCATCATCGGGCCTCCACCGGGCAGCCCATAACCGCCATAAGGCTGCTCAGGCTTTTGGGCCTTCACCACAATGATGAGCTGAGTTTGGATGGGATCAGTGATAAAGGGTGTGAAGTCAACCGGCTGCTTTAAGTCCAGTCGGCCGCCTTCGTGGTAGCCTCCCGTTACTACCGCAAGGGTTTGATGGTCAGCAAAAGTCTGCCCTTTGTCAAGTTTGATCTCCCCGCTACCCCATGCTCCCAACCGGACAGCGTCGGTGGTCCCATCAAAGACGTGGAGAATCTGATCTGCTACAAGCGCAGAGGAGGCCAGGCACAACAGTACGGCTACGGCGCCGATTGCGACAACTCTTCCGAATCGCATATGCCCCACCTTCGAAAAAAGTAGTAGCCTTTCCACTTCGCTTACCTCTACTATATTACTGCATCTGCCGCCTTTTGGCAAGAGGGCAATCAATAACTGGCTCAGTCCGTCCGCAACACCGACATAAAAGCCTCCTGGGGAATTTCCACTTTCCCTACCTGCTTCATACGCTTCTTGCCCGCTTTTTGCTTTTCCAGCAGCTTGCGCTTACGCGTCACATCCCCACCATAGAGCTTTTCAATCACATCCTTACGCAGTGGCGGAATTCTCATTGCGGCAACTACTCGTTTGCCGATAGCTGCCTGCAGTCGGACTTCAAAGAGCTGGCGGGGAATCTCCTTCTTAAGATTGGCGATAATGGCCCGGCCACGTTGCTCTGCGAGCCGGCGGTGGGCGATAATGGCCAGGGCGTCAACCGGCTCGTTGTTGACCAATATATCCACCTTCACCAGATCGGCAACTGTATAGCCCGCCGGCTCGTAGTCCAGCAGTGCGTATCCCCGACTGATAGACTTGAGGTTGTCGTAATAATCAACGATAATCTCGGCTAACGGCAGTATATAGTGGAGCACGACGCGGTCGCCGGCTTGCTGGTAGTCCATCCTCTGGAACTGGCCGCGTACGCTCTCTGACAGCTTCATACACCCCCCCACATGCTCTTGGGGCACAGTTATGGTGGCAGCCACAACCGGCTCTTCTACAGCTTCAATATATTGAGGCTCAGGCAACAGTGCCGGATTATTTATTTCTATTACCTCACCATCAGTGCGCAGAATCCGGTAACGCACGCTGGGCGCAGTGGCCACCAGTTCCAAGCCGTACTCCCGTTCCAGCCGCTCCTGGACAATCTCCATATGCAGCAAGCCCAGAAAGCCGCAGCGAAACCCGAAGCCCAGCGCCGTAGAAGATTCCGGCTCGTAGCTGAAGGCGGCATCGTTTAAGGAATACTTCTCAATGGCGTCTTTTAAGGCAGGCTGGTCAGCATTGTCAACGGGATACAAACCGGCAAAGACCATCGGCCGCACTTTGCGGTAACCGGGCAGCGGCACGGACGCCGGACGGCTGGCCGAGGTGATGGTGTCGCCGACGCGACTTTCTGCTGCGTGTTTGATCCCCGCAGTCAGATATCCTACCGAGCCGGCACTAAGCCTGTCTACTTCTTGTCGCTGGGGGGCAAACACGCCAACTGAACTGACTTCAAATACCTGGCCGGTGGACATCATCTGGATACGGTCACCAGCGGCAACCGTGCCCTCAAAGATGCGCACATAGGCAACCACACCCAGATGGGCGTCAAATTCGCAGTCAAAGATTAACGCCTTCAGCGGAGCATTCGGGTCGCCAGCGGGCGGAGGAATCTCCTGCACAATCGCTTCCAAGATCTCCGCGACGCCCGCCCCAGTCTTACCACTGGCATAATGGATCTCATGTTCGGCAAAGCCAAACTCCTCGTGCAACTGCCTGGCAACTTGGCGGGGATCAAAATCGGTAAGATCAATTTTGCTCACTACGGGGATAAGCACAAGATCTTCGGCAATCGCCAAGTAAGCGTTAGCTACCGTCTGTGCCTCCACGCCCTGGGAGACATCCACCAAAAGCAGAGCGCCCTCGCAGGCGTGCAGTGCACGAGATACCTCATAGGAGAAGTCCACATGGCCGGGCGTGTCAATAAGATTCAGCTCGTAGGTATGCCCGTCGTGGGCCGTGTAGTGCATACGCACTGCCGAGGCCTTGATAGTGATGCCCCGCTCCCGCTCCAGGTCCATATCATCCAGAACCTGCTCGCGCATCTCCTTCTCACTGATCGCCCCGGTAGCCTCCAGCATCCGATCGGCCAGCGTGGATTTACCGTGGTCAATATGCGCAACTATTGAAAAATTGCGGATATATTTCTGGTTAGTCACAGGCTCTCAAAGACATCCATTCAACTTAACTGGCTATCCGCTCAGCAAACAACCTCTCAAACTGCTCAACATCAACATCTGTTGCGACCTGCACATTCGGCTCTACATCCTGCACAATTAGCTGGCCAGACTCCATGCCAAGTGCCGCCTCTGTCACCACTGCCAGGGACATCGGCTTCAGCGTCACCAACTCGGGCACAAATGAAACGGCCACCGCCAGCGGATCGTGCAGGACTGGTTCGCTGCGTCCGGTAACCTGCTGCCAGGCCTGGATCATCTGCCAGATTAGTGCAGAGCGCTTACTTTCCGCACCGGCCAGCTCGGAATGGTACTGCTGGCGATATTTGCAACGGGTGGTGACATCCAGCGGAACCAGAATCTTTGGGACGGACAAGTCAAACACATATGCGGCGGCGGCCGGATCGCACCTGATATTATACTCTATCTTCCGTTCGTGCTCCACTGCGCCTGCCATCATCACTAAGCGCTGGACCTGCTCAGTCAGTTCCGGAGCTTGTTTAAAGGCCGCCGCCACATTAGTCAACTGACCAATTGAAACCAATGTCACCTCGCCAGGATGAGATTGAATAGCCTCAATCATCAGGTCAACGCCCTTACCGGACGGAGCAAGGTCGGCAGTAGTCAGCACCCTATGCTGGTTGACGGCACCTGCGTAGGCGGGCCGCCCATCAAAAGTATCAGCCCGTCCGGCGGCAACCGGTATGTCGTAGCGGTCCCAAGTCTTCAGTACCTTGGCAGCCAGGCGGCTGCGCAGCTTCACGTCAGTGCTTACCACCGTCACTGCCAGCAGCTCAATCTCCGGGCTATTGAGCGCGAAGGCCAGGGCCAGCGCGTCATCAACGTCGGTGCCGATGTCGGTATCTAAGACTATCTTCATTGGACTCATAAGTGCGCCTTCCTTGCTCATAGTCCGTTGCTGGCCTGAACATCTTCGGCAGGCTGTTGGGCACGGCGTCCGCTGAAGCGGCGCTTGACAATGCGCCAGGCTGACTGTAGTTCTTCCACTCTGAACCATACAGACAGACTGATAAAGGCCAAGGTTCCCAGGCTTGTCGGCAACAGCAGATTGACCAAGCGAGGAATAAGCCCCGCCGTGCCCAGATAGCTCTCAGAGATCGCCATCACTACCCAGCATACTATGCCTAACGCTGCCGTAGGCACAATAAGCTTCAGCGCACTACGCAGCATATGAGCCCCGTCCAATCCGCCCACGCGCTGACGCAGAATCCACATAAGCAGAGCGGCATTGGCGATAGCACTGACCGAGGTCGCCAATGCCAAGCCAGAGACCTGCATTGACTGCATGAGCGGCAAAGCCGCCGCCAGGCAAATTCCGATGGAAATTACTCCTACCCAAACAGGGGTTACAGTATCGTGGCGGGCGTAGAAGGCGCGAGCCACGATATAAACTGCGGCCAGGCCCACTATACCTGGCCCAAACCACAATAGGGCATCTCCGACCAGTTCGGTGGCCTGGGTAGTGAATTGGCCCCGCTCCAGCAGCAGGCGAACAATTGGATAGCGCAGCACCATTATGCCCACTGCCGAGGGCATCGCCAAGAAGAGAGTATTGCGCATTCCAAACGAGAAGTCACGGCGGAAGGCCGCCACTGCCCCCGTTGCATAATGTTCAGCCAGTGTGGGAAACAGAGCAATAGCAATGCCGGCGCCGAACATCCGGGTGGGCAGCTTCCATAAGCGGTTGGCGTCTTCCAGAATCATCGGCCCTTGGGTCGGATCCACCTTAGTAGCTAAGGCAGTGGTGATAATCAGATTGATCTCGGCTACCGCCAATCCGAAGACGACGGGCACGGCCAGCTTGATAACCCGGTGCATCCCCTCATCACGCGGGTCAAACTGTAATAGCAATCGCCCGCCCAGCCTCTTCAGCGGTGGGATCTGAGCAACCAGACTGCCTAACAGTGCCCCGAGTACCACGGCGTAAGCCAGCGTAGAGACTCCCCACAGCATAGGTGCCAATAGAATAGCGGCGATAATCACCAAGTTGTAGATTATCGGACCGGCGGCAGGCCACAGGAAATGCTTAAGCGCATTAAGCGTACCCATCAGCAGCCCGCCGATGACGAAAAAGATCTCGGCGGGGAACATCACCCGCATA
>JALGTS010000351.1 GCA_029821255.1 Candidatus Zipacnadia bacterium | reverse complement strand
GTTATCGTTCCCGGGGAACTCCGCTATGAACTGGCGATATAGATCAATAGCTTGGAGAAACTCCCGGTAGTTCTCGTGATGGAGTGCTCTTTGCCACAGATCGCGGGCAGCCCGACTGGGATCAAACTGCAGGGTATCGTAATAGTCCCCGCCAATTTCTTCACCCCTACGACGGATCCGTTTGCGCAGATTATTGGCCTCGCGCATGGCGGCATTGGTCAGGCTGCTGCCCGGCATCTCATGGATAAGAAACTCATAGGCGTCCAGGGCAGCCCGTTCATGGCCCTGCAAGCGCAGCGCATTGGCAATCATCACGCAAGCCGCGATGGCCTGATCGTAGGCCTCCACCTGATAATACTTGCGCGCCAGCATACAGAGAGCCTTGGCGCCGTAGTCGCTGGTCGGATGCAACTCACTCAGCGCGATCAGAGCATCTATCGCCGCCTGCGGATCATCCATCTCATTGTATTCGCCGACCAGTGCCATATAGGCATCATCAGCGTAGGTGCTGCCCGGAAATTCGTGGACAATGAACTCCAGGGCATCAATCGCCCCCGGGTGGTCTTTGTCCCTGACCAGCATCTTAGCCAGCCCCCAGGCGGCATCATCGGCCATGGGGCTGTGGGGATAGTGGTCCAGCAGCAGGCTGTAGGCAGAAACCTGGGCGCGGAAATCCTTCTTCACCGAGGTGACCCAGGCATAGTGCATCAGGGCGTCGTCGGCAAAGTCGGTGCCCCCGTACTTGTCCAGGTAGACTTCATTGGCCCGGATGGCGTCGAGTATCTCTTTGTGCTGGTAGGGTTTGCAGCAGGTGTAGCTGGCCGTGGCGGCATCGTCGTGCTCGTTGTAGTAGGTCAGCCGGCTGGGTAACAGAGCTATATCGGAAAACGAAGAGCCCAGCACGCCGGATATGTCGAACTCCTCTGCTGCCGCAACTGTACCCAACACTAGGATAAGCAGCACAATCACTATTGCTATACGAGACATCGCAATCCACCTCCATATATCGCTTGCGCGCAGCCCAATTGCCCCTGCGCTACTGCCGCTAGCTGCAATATTCGCGCCCCAGTCGCCTGATTCCTGCCTGGACAATCCCACAGATAGCATACCCAGATTCGGGTGGTCTCCACACTCACTTAGACGTCTGCGCCACCAATTGAGTTCGCCATCCGCGTAACCACAGTCACCCCACGCACTACCAGTGGTCATAGACCGGCTCGCCACCCAGCAACTTCTCAAAGCGAATCAACGGCTCGATGTTCTTTTGGATTGTCTGTTTCACGAATTCGTGAATGGGCTCGTCTGTGGATGCAGGATGGCGGACTACCGCCAGCTTCTGGCGGGGCAAGATGATTCGGCGGGGAAACATGACCTGACTTACTCCCAGGTAGGGAGCACGAATCGACACCATGATAGCAGGGAGGTTCTTCTGGTGCGGTTTCGGTGGATCAGGTCGGTAGGAAAGAAGACTCTCACTGAGCCTAACATGTTCCTCATCGAACTTAGGCAATTCGGGATATTTGTCTTTGGCCGCAGCGAGGTCTTCATAAATCTGGCGAAGGGCCTGCTTAGCCAGCGCCTCGCTGACGCATACCACATGCTCGCTGGGCTTGGGCCAGAAGACCACACTAGCCACACTGAACTTAGATTCCGCATCTTTGACGCGCTGGGCGATCTCGCGCAACCACTCCATCGTGGCCGGACGGTAGTCAGGCGGCGGCAGAGGTCGGCCTTCGACCAGGGACTGCATCTGGATAACTACAGCGTAGTACCTATCCAGGACCTCCGCAATTTCCGCCTGCTCCTCTTCGGTGAACTCCCCATCGCTGAGCATACCCTTGAACCAGCGGCCCGCCGCCTCCCCATCATAACCCGCCCTTAGAACATCCAGAGTGCCCCGAGGCGAGGGAAAGCGCAGCAGCTTCCAGCCGCCGTCTTCTCTAAGCAGCTCCACAGCCATGATCCCAGTTTGAGACCAGGGACTACACCCAGTCCGCACTTCCGCCCACGCCCTATCACCGCGAATTGTTACTCTACCCACAGAAGCTCCGGGGAAGTGCAGGATGGCTTCCGTGCTTTTGCCAGCATGTGGGTCATAGTGCAGCAGGCTACCGTCAAGCAGTTCATTCTCGTGGGTCTTTCGAAACTCCGTACTGAAGAACGTGGCTGCCTTGGCCCAATCCTCTTTTTGGACCGCCTGGAGGAAGCCATTTACAACTACTACCACTTCGTACTGGCGC
>JALGTS010000350.1 GCA_029821255.1 Candidatus Zipacnadia bacterium | reverse complement strand
CGCGCAACTTGCTCATTCGGCCATTTCCTCCTTTAGCCTTTCTTGCTGCTGCTTCAGCTTTTCAAGACAGTCCTCGCAAATAGGGTTCTTCCTCTTCTTCGGCATTGGCGCGCCACACAAAGCACAAGGATTTTCGCTGGATTTCAGCTCAATTGGCACTCGCCACACTTTCGGCCCCACCTGCTTCTTCCACCACTGCCGCACGCGAGCCGCATACTTTTCCACATTATCCTCGCGCTTGGCGTCCCGCGCCGCACGCTGTGCCTCAATATCCGCCGCCAGCTCCGTTACATTAACCTTCGTCTCATCTCGGTTCTTAAGTGGCCCGTTTGGCATTCTTCTTCTCCTTTATCTTAGCCAGCTCCCGCGCCAGCTTCTCACACTCCACATACTCATCCGCCGCCACTATTACCACACGGTCGCCCACATTCAGCCCCGCCGCCCGCAACAACCGCGACAAAGGCCACGAACCGCCATCCAACTGAAGCTCAGCCGCCTCATTGCCCAGAAATTGATTGAGCCGCGTCTTCGCCCGTGTTACTTTCGCCTCTATTTTTCGCATCTCTCGGCCTTTCACATAGATTTCTTAACTGCTCAATAAGGTCGGAAACCTTCCGCCCTTCGCAACCACAAAACAGCCGCTCCGTATCATAAAACGTCCCAGCATCAACCAAAATACTGCTCTCCCCAACAGGCAAATCCTCGTCAGACGAACACTCAAAAACCTTGTACTCCACTTGCCACCACTGGATTGGCTCCCCGCATTCAGAGCACACCATTCGTTTCTTGCCCGCAATGACCTTTCGCATCTGGAAATTAAACCAAAATAATAAAAAAATTTTGAAAACGTTTCTGGCAAAGTAAGTATATTCGCGTGTAAACGCGCGCGTGAATTTGACTGTAGGGGGGTCTGGATTTTGGGTTGTCGCTGCTTGCTCCAGGAGGCCGCAGAACGCGAAGTTTGGGGTCGGGCCGACCTATACCCTATCTTGCGAAAAACAGACGCTTAGAGGGCCGCAAAACGCGACTTTTCGGCTGATAGGAAGGGCCTTCCTATCATTTTGGCCGATTTTGGCGGTTTTGGGCCGTTTTGGGCGGAAATTAAGCGGAAACTTCCCAAAATGTGTTGACAATAGGTTTGGCGCGCGCTATAATAGGGTACAATTCCACTGAAAGGAGGAGAGGAATATGAAATACCGTTACATTATTCGTCACAACGAGCGCGTTGAGGGCTTAGACTATGGAGAGGATTGGGATGTTGTGGAGGTGACGGAAGAGGTAGTTGAGCGCGTAATAGCAGAACGACTATCACATCAGGACGCCCTTGCCCTCAAAGACAACACCTAAAGGGAGGAGAGGAAGATGCAATTAGCCGCAACAGTCCTATTAGTTCCCCTGATCGTGTCAGCCGCCGCCGCCGTTTGGCGAATGGTGCAAATATGGAAGGAGGAAGCACAATGAAAAAAGAGCTTCTATTAGAGATCGAGTATACGAATGTGGACGCAGAATGGTGGATGGAATTATGGAGGGCTGATGATTGCTATTTGGCAGGAACCTCTGATGGGAAGTTGTGGTCGCCCGTAAAGTTCCATAGTGCTACTGAAGCATTACAAGCAGTAACCGCGTGGTGTATTGACGCAAAGAAGAGTTGGCGAATACAATTCGGGCGGTTAACGGAAGAACAGAAGATAGAACAGGTTCACCGTTTATTGTTCCCTTCAGACTTTGCGCGGGCGTATTAACATACAAACATGGAAGGAGGCAGAATAATGAAAACGTTGGCAAAATGCCAGGACACCCTGGACATACTAATGGACTTGGTTATCGAGTACCAGACCCGCTTGGAGGATGCTGGCATACCCGTGGAATAGAATACTCCAGCGCAAGGGCCTGCGGGCCTTTGCACGGGCGTATTTGAACCGCGCTTGAGCTAATCTTGAGCGAACCTTGATAACACCACCACGGCTGAGAAACCTGTATAGGCAACTGTATAGGCACCTCAACCGCTGGAAACCCCTTTGTTTATAAGCAATTAGAAGCATAACTATACAATTAACACTACATATACATACATATACGCGGAACTGTTCTCTCGTATTGGTTGCAATTGCAACTATTCTATTGCACACACATATACATATATACAAAAGCTGTAGTGTAGTGGTAACTGTATAGGCAAGGGGTCTCCAGACCAAAATTGAGGCATTTTGAGGCCATTTTAACCGCGCTCAGGCCAAAATCAGGGCATTTTTAGCGATTTTTGACGCTTCCAGACCAAGTTAACATAATGTAGCCTATACAGTTTCACACAATGCTCACAGAATGTTCACAAAATGCTCACAATTGTAACAATATGTTCACCTTGGTGTAGTGGTGTGGGAGCAAAAGTGTTGTGGCAAGAGCGCGCTCAACTTCCTTGAGCGTAGTAGACTCAACCCGCGACGGACAGGTTGCTTGTTAACTGATGTTTAGCGCGGGGGCCTGCGTGGTACACTATAATTGAAGGGAGGTGAGCACGATGTTGAATGTGCGAGCGACAATTCACGCACGAGTAGAGAGAGCGCGCGCTCAGTTGGATGCAGCAGCCTACATCGCGAGAGCGAATGGCGATATGGCTCTCTCCGAGGAGCTATCGGAGTGTGCTGACGGCGTGCTAAACCTGTTAAACAGGATTGAGAACACCTGGGAGGATGTTTAGCCTGGTGGCAGTTGAAGTAACTATAATATGAAGGGAGGCCGCGAAGATGCCAACGATGAAAAGTCCGTGCCCTAACTGCAAGCCTGGTCACTACCTATGCCCAGAGGCTTGCCGCCTATGGAATGCATACCTGGCGGTTGGCTATGACCAGCCACGAGAGAAGGAGTTAAAGCGGCTACAGGCTTATCGTCAGCACGTGTACGGAGACCGTGGGCGCAAATAGAGAGATAGATGTTTACCCGCTGGCGATTTGGGCATACTGTAGTATGAAGGAGGGCGCGTTGCGTGACAGAGAAAGTGCTACAACGAGTTAGTCAATTAGCGCGAGACCCAGACAACAGCGATGATCCCCGACGGCGGCAGTTTCTGGAGAGATATGCGCAAACTCTACTGCGTCGGTTGAGGGAGGCAGCAACGATGAGCAGCAAGCATTGCCCTGACTGTGGCTCAGAACTGGTTCCGTATGAGCACGAGCCTGGCTGCGACGGCATACCGTGCCACTGCCCCGCGTGTGGTGGCGACTGGCTGATTTTCTGGGACGATGAGCACAACCGCGTGTCGGGCTTTCAGTGCGACAATGTCTCAGCCGATAGAGAGATACACGACCACGGAGTCCGTGGGGGAAGCTGGGCTTGATGTTTAACCTGCTGGCGGTTTGGGTAACTATAATATGAAGGGAGGCCGAAGATGAACGCAGAAAAGGCGCGAATAATCAGCGAGTGTATTATGGGAGGCACCTATTCTCCAACAGAGGAGGAACTAGCGAACCCCAGCGTCTGGGGGCCACGGCTGTGGCAGGCCCTGCGTGAAACACTGGGGTATGGTGAGACGGAGACAATTGAGGGGGTAACAATCGGTGCGGACGACCTGGTTGAGTACCTGGAGGAGCTTCAAGGTGCGAAGGGAGGCGAGTAAGATGACCAGAGCGGAGAGTGCTTTTGCTGATAGTCTCGTTGAGCTGTTCTTAGACTTGGTGCCCGCTTTCATAGTTGAAGAGATGCCCATATCCGACCTGGCGCTGGAGGTTTG
>JALGTS010000012.1 GCA_029821255.1 Candidatus Zipacnadia bacterium | reverse complement strand
TGCGAAGGTGAGGATAATAGTGGCGTAGCCCATATGGTTGAGCACCTGCTTTTTGAGGAGCGCGACAGTCAGGAGGGGCTGGGGCCGTGGGTTGAGAATATGGGTGGTTACATTAACGGTATGGCCAGCCGTGACTTTACTCAGGTTACGGTGGCAGTTTCCTCCCAATATATAGATGAGATCATTCCCAAACTGGCCCAGAGCGTTTTTGAAGCAGAGTTTACTCCAGAGGCAGTGGCCCATCAACGAAGCATCATCTCGCGGGAGTTGGCTGACCGCCTTACCACCACCTCAGCGCTATCCGAGCTTTTCACTTGGCAACTCGCCTTCACACAGCATCCGTATGGCCGGCCAGTTCCAGGCGAGCCTGACCAGGTTAATAGTCTCAGTCTGGAAGCTGTCCGCACTTTCTACAATAATTTCTATCATCCCAACAACGCTGCATTGATTGCGGTAGGTGATGTGGCGCCCGACGACTTCTTTGCGCTGGCCAAGCAGGCTTTCGCGGGGTATCCGTCTGGCCAGTTGCCCCCTGCGCCGGCTCCCGAGCCACCCCAGACCGAGGTGCGCACCCGGATTGAATATCTGGAGGAATCCCAAACTTTGTTAGAGTTTGCCTGGCACGCCCCCGGTATCGCTAACAAGCGTGAAGTATGTGCGATGGACCTAATCTACATAATACTCAGCAATGAGCTTGAAACTATGACTTACCAGGCTGACCAGGACAACCTGTTGCAGGCTGCAGTGGTCAACTATCTTACCCAGCGCTGGCCCGGCCTGTTTACCATCAGTGCGGTTACTCAGCCTGCCTACGAGTTGGACCTGCGCAGCGCCCTCCTGGACAAGATTAACTACCTGCGCACTAATCTGGTAAGCGAGAAAGTAGTCGCTGAGGCCAAGCAAGCGATATATGCCGACTATGCCTTCAGCAATGAATCCTATATTGATCAGGTTGACTCACTGGCCTTTTATGAGGCTATTGACAGCTACAAGTTCGCCGTCAACTACATTGACCTAATTAACCAAATCACACCCCAAGAGATCCAGCACACAGCCAGGAAGTATCTGGGCCTGGACAACTACAGTCTAATCATCATTCGGCCGAAGCGTACTGGCGAGAGCGCGAAGGAGGCCTGGCTGCGATGAGGCGCACCGGTCAGAGGTGCTACCTGGTTCCGGGCGTGGCCTTGTGGATAGCGCTAAGTGCGGCCTGCTATGGCGCAGAAGTTCGCAGTACGGTTCTTGACAACGGGCTGTCGGTAGTGACCTGTACACACCAGGCTACCGACGTCGCTTCTGTCTTTGTCGGATTCCGGGTGGGAGCCGGGGTTGCGCCGCCGGTGGGGATTCGTGCGCTCCTCCACGAACATAATCGTGCCCGCGTGGAGCAGTTGCTGACTGACGATGAGAGCTTTGCCAAACTGGCTTCGCAGATTCGCGATGCCAGCAGTGTCCAGTGGTTAGTGGAGTGGGATTACCTGGCGATGTATGCCACCTGCACCTCAGCAGATCTGGACGATATGCTTAGACTCATCCGCGCCGGCCTGTTCGCCTCGGACATCCAGCCGGATCTGTTGGAACAGAGCCGCCAACGGCTCGAACGGGAGTACAACAGTCTGCTGGAGCGACCGGCTGAGCAGGCTTATTACCTGTTTCGCGAGGCTATGCTCGATGACAGGGCAGGCGCTCGGCCCGTCTTTGGCAAACCCGAGCAGGTGGCCCAGATTACCTTGCGACAAGCCAGCGACTTCGCCCACAAATATCTGCGGGCGGCCAATACCACCGTCGTAGTGGTCTCGCCGCTTTCCAGTGAGCAAGCGCTGAGCTTGGTTGAAGATGCGCTGGGCACAGTTGAGTGCGGCATATCCCCCTCCCGCGAGGTCCAAAGCTGCCATCCAGAGTCTCGAATCCGTGTCGGCGGCAACCCGCAGACCCGGCTGGCTACCGTGGTGGTAGGGGTGGCCTTACCTCCGCCCCAGCAGCGGGGATTCCTTGTCGGCCAGTTACTCTATCACATTCTTGGTGGACCCCAGGGCCGGCTCGCTCGGGACCGCAGCTTGTTCCATACTCTGGCCTTGAACTTGCCATTTCGCCTGCTGGCTGAGCATACTCCCTTACGCGTACTTCCCGTGACGATGAGCGACTACCCTCACCTGGCTGTCTATGCAGAGTGTGCTCCCGATGCCGTCGCTAACGTCCACGAACAATTACTGCGCCATATCAATTCGCTGGGTGCAGGTGCCATTCGCCCCGAGGAGCTACAGCAGGCCAAACGGAGACTGATTAACAGCCGTGCTCGCACTATGCTCAGTGCTGACCGCTTGGCAGTGCACCTGGGCCGAATGCAGATGTTTGGCGTCGCCCCGGCCAGCTTTGCTGATGACACTGCCCGAATAGAGCAACTGACTGTCGCAGATATCACAGCTCTGGCGCAGACACACTTTCAGAATCATTACGTTGGCGTGCAGATGCCCATCTCCGCGGGACAGCATTAAGCCAGGTGGTGGCCTCTATAGCTGCGATTTTGCAAGCCTATGCAGAGAGACTTGACGGACCCAGGAGTGAATGCTGATGATCGAAGGTGTTGTGACCAAGCGACTGCGCTTGATCCCTGATGAGCGTGGCTACTTAATGGAAATCCTGCGTGATGATGACGACCTCTTCGTGCGCTTTGGCCAAGTCTATGTTACTGCCTGTTATCCGGGAATAGTAAAGGCCTGGCACTGCCATCAGCGCCAGGTTGATCTGATATGTTGCCTGCAAGGCACCGCCAAGTTAGGTCTCTACGACGACCGGGAAGATTCACCCACCTGTGGCCAAAGCCAGAGCTTCATCCTGGGCACGCTCAACCCGCTGATAGTGCGCGTCCCTCCTGGAGTCTGGCATGGCTTTACGCCTGTCACCGATGAGACTGTTCTGATGCTCAATGTTCCTAGTGAGCACTATGTCTACGATGACCCTGACGAACTACGCCGTGACCCGTTTGATCCCGAAATAGGTTTTCAGTGGTATACCCGAGGAGGCTAAAGTGACTGGACAGCAGCGATTTATGACAGCATTGCACCGGCAGCAGCCCGATCGCGTCCCGCTGTGGGAGCTTATTGTCAACCGGCCCGTCATCGAAGCTCTGTACGGTAATATCAGCTATCTGGACTTCTGTGAGGCCGAAGACCTCGACGCCGTTACCATATTTGAGGATTGGCAGCCCACTGAGCAGATTGATGAAAATACGGTCCGTGATGAGTGGGGAATCGTTTGGCGCACGCCGGCCTCTGGTATAGCTTATGTGGTGGGCCACCCTCTGGAAGACGCAGCCGACCTTGCCGGCTATGAGCCACCCGACCCCGATGCTGACTACCGCCTGGATAGCCTCCACGCGGCAGTGGAACGCTTCAAAGGTGAGAAGGCGATTGTCTTCCTCGGCCATGACGGCTTTGAGTTCAGCCACTATCTGCGGGGTATGGACAAGTTATTGATGGACTACGTGCTGAACCCCGACTTTGCTCATAGTCTGGCCCGGATGGTCACCGATTACAAGACGCGGGTGCTGGAACGTGCCGCACAGGTGGGCGCCGATGTTCTGCTCACCGGTGACGACTACGCCCATCGCCTTGCGCCGATTATGTCTCCCGATCATTTTGCCGAGTTTTGCCTGCCTTATCTTCGGGAGTGCGTGGATACTGCCCACCAGGCCGGAGTCCCGTTCATCAAGCACACTGATGGTAACTTATGGCCCATTTTGGATATGATTGTGGATACCGGCATTGACTGCCTGGACCCGATTGAGCCGCTGGCCGGTATGGATATCGGGCAAGTAAAAGAAAAGTATGGTCACCGTATTGCGGTTGCTGGCAATGTGGACTGTACCGAGCTTTTGTGCCATGGATCCCCGGAGGACGTGGTGAAGGGCGTCAAGGAGACCATCGCCAAGGCGTCGCCCGGCGGCGGGCACATAATGGCCTCCAGCAACTCCATCCACCCGGCGGTCAGACCCGAGAACTACCGGGCCATGGTGCAGGCCACCCGCCAGTTCGGCCAGTATCCTCTTGACCCTGAAATGGTCGCCGAATATCGCCAGAAAAACTACATCGCGAAGTACCTCGATCGCCCCACAACTGACCGCCCTACCCAGTAGGAGTGCCACCCTCACGTCCGCCGTAGCCTTGGCGAAGGCGGAGGCCCTGCCTGTCTATACACAACACAAAGGATTTCTCCGCTCATCTGGCGAAGGGCAATCCGGTGACTACCATGACTGCAGTCGACCGTGAACTGCTCATTGGGATCATTGAACAAGCTGCTCACTGGATTCGCGCTGACGATCCCGATCCGCTCGTGCAGTTTCGCGCCCTGCATGCCGTTGTCCGAGATAGCGGCGACGAACTTCAATCCGTGCGGGATGATCTGGAATACAGTCACTGGGTTCGGCTGCTGCGCGCCGCCAACGGGCAGTCCGTGATGAGACCCGTGTGTAGATGTGCCTACCTGAGCGGGCTTGGGCCGCTGGCTGATCGCAGCTTATTTTTAGAGTAGTGACCTTTACCATTTTGGGCTATGGTGACTTAGCTCCCGGGCCGACATTGGGGCGGTTCTTCGCCGGGCTGGAGACGGCGTTGGGAATTGTACTGATGTCCCTGTTATTGATCTGTATCGTGCGTAAGTACAGTCGCTGATGTCGTGTCGGTTGGGGAGAGGAGGCCGCTCCCATAATGCAGGCAAATCGGCCACTACAAAGGACGATTGCCTGAGCTGTGAGGCTCAGGCAATATCGTCCGGATTCACCCTGATAGAGTTGCGGCGTGTATTATAGACACCGGAGGTGGCCCAAAAGTTCTGTTTACAGGGGTAAAAATTAGGAGTGGGCTATATGAAGTATGCGCCTGGCCCCTTTTGCGAACAGAGGCTGTGTGTTTCCGAATTGGTTGTGTGTGACGAGCGCTTTGTGTACAGAGTCCCAAAAGACGACTGCCTGAGCTGTGAGGCTCAGGCAATATCGTCCGGATTCACCCTGATAGAGTTACTGGTGTCCTTAGTATACCATGTCCGACTGCTGACTAAACATCAATCAAAAAGGTGAAGGTTTTTATCCTGGGTCCCAAGCTGGCATTTGGTCTTCTCCTGGTTGTTGTGAGGTGCGCCTATGGTCTTATATGTAGCAATGGCAAAATCTGAACAAGACTACCTGAGCCGAGCCAGCGAGTCATTGTTTCAGCACAAGCTACGCTTTGAGGAACTGTCCGGTTGGCCCTGCTTGATGATGCGCTATTGCTGGGTCTGTCCGGCGGTGATGGATGAGTATCCCATTCGCACCATCATCATCAGCGGCTTCGGGCACGGCTGGGACGAGATGGAGCTTTCTGAGTTGTACGGTTTGTATGACTTGGTGCATGGTGTTGAGGTACCGGTGCTGGGCATCTGTGGAGGGCATCAGCTCCTCGCGCATATCTTTACCGAGGATTTTCGGAGCACCGAGGAGATCTGTGATGAGCCGATGCGACGGCTCCAGCCCGGCGAGCCGGACTGGAGTCCGGACTATCATCCCGGCTACTTTGTGGAGGGCGGTATCCAGCCTGTGACGGTCATCCATCCTGATCCGCTATTTGCAGGACTGCCCGAGGTTATCTATGTCAGGCAGAATCACTTTGGCGAGGTGAGGACATTGCCGCCTCAGTTTCGGCTGCTGGCTACCAATGAGCACTGTCGCTTGCAGGCCATAGGCCACCGGTGCCGCCCCATATACGGGGTGCAGTTCCATCCGGAACTGTACACGGACTACTATCCCCACGGGCGCCAGATTCTGCGCAATTTCTTTGCGATAGCGGGGGCAGGTATTGGAGATTAACTATCGGAGGACTGAGGAGAGTCGGTCTTCGGCTGGCTGCGCTTGCGCCTGCGGGACATAAGCATTCTGACAATCTCCTTGCGAGTCTCCGCGTCGTCAATGTAAGACTCGCTGATCATACACAATAGATTCCACATCGCGGGAGTGCGATTCAGCGAGTAGCAGGTATAGGCACCATCACGGGAGGTTACCTTTCGCATAAGACCATAGTCAGCGAAGCGTTCCACCACCGGCTCAACTGCTTCAACAGGGTGGTGCAGGCGCAGGGCTAAGCCGGCCGCTGTGTCGAAGGTTTTGGGGTTGCTCTGCAGGTACAGAGCCACCTCCAGGCCGACGATAGTCTGCGCCACATCTCTTATGAATTCCGCAACTCGCTTATCCATTGCTGCCCTCTATCCACCGGGTAACGGCGCAGTTGCCATATATCCAATAAATTATTCGTCGCTTGTCCAGCGAATCCTTCCCATTATGCGAAATCATACAGTTTTTTTGGTTAACAAGCAAGGAAGGAGAGTTCCAGGACGGTATGGAATATTGGTGTGGCTGTGGTGGATAGCAGGTTCTGACGCAGTTTTGGTAGTTTAGTTTGTGAGCATATCCGAATTACTGATAGGAGGCAGATGGTGGCCGGTGATGTAGCTGTCGTATTTGACTGTGGCGCGACTAATCTGCGAGTGATGGCAGTGGACAGCCGGGGCCAGATTCTGGCTTCGGCCAGCCGTCGCAATACGACTGCCCTACAGCCGCAGGCGGCTAACGACGAGTGGCGAATCTGGGATTTGGAGGAGATCTGGGGCAAATTGGCAACGGGATGCCAGGAAGTTTGCCAGCAAGTTGACACCAGTCGCATTGCAGCAGTGACCGTCACTACCTTCGGTGCTGATGGCGCGCCGGTGCGCTTTGATGGGACGCTGACTTATCCGATAATTTCTTGGCAAGAAGCGCGCACTCAGCAACTTGCTGCGACCCTTGCTGATGTGATAGACCCCTGGGAGATATTTGCCGAGACGGGCTATCAAGTAATCTATTTTAACACCCTACTGCGGCTGATGTGGCTGCGCCAGAATGCTTCTGAAGCGCTGGAGCGTGCTGACTGCTGGTTGATGATGCCGGGGATACTAAGTATGAAACTGTGCGGAGAACTGTCTATTGATCCCACTGCTGCCAGTACTATGATGGCTATGAATATGAAAGCCCGCACCTGGTCGGCTAAGATGTTGGCTTTGGCCGAGTTGGACGAGTCATTTTTCCCGGAGTGGGTTGAGCCAGGAGAAGTAATAGGTGCAGTGCATGGTCAGGCTGCCGAGCAGACAGGCTTGCCTATGGGGACGCCGGTTGTGGCGACAGGCCACGATACCCAGTTTGCCCCATATGGGTCAGGTATGCAACCTGGTGAGGTCCTGCTCAGTAGTGGAACGTGGGAAATTCTGCTGCTGCGCGTTGATGAGTTTACTCCCACGCGTTTTGGTTTTGAAGAGGGGCTGTTGTTTGAGTGTGATGCCCTCCCCAATTTATGGAACCCGCAACTGTTGATGATGGGCAGCGGTGTTCTGGAGTGGATTCGTCAGAAACTGTTTAGCGCTGCCGGGGGTGGAGCAGATGATTATGAAGAGATGATTGCAGCAGCTCGCAGAGTTGAGCCGGGAGCGGGCGGAGTTTCGCTTATCCCATCGTTTGTCGTTGACACAGGACCGACCAGTAAGTATAATACGCGCGGCACGATTCTGGGGCTGACGATGAATACCACTGCCCCCCAGATATATAGGGCAGGCCTGGAGGGTCTATGCTTTCAGATGCGCTGGGCACTGGAGATTCTCCAGGAAGCTACCGGGTTTCCCATTGAGGCTATTCGCGTGGTTGGTGGCGGCGCTCGGAACGATTTGTGGAACCAGATTCGCGCTGATGTCAGTGGACTTCCGGTGGTGACCACTACTCAGCAGGAGGCTACTGTGCTGGGAGCCGCTCTGTTCGCGCTGATGGGCGCCGGGCAGTTTGACTCGATAGACCAGGCTGTCGCCAGCTTCCAGAGGACCGAAACTGTCTATGAACCATCTGAGATTGCCGAAGAGTACACCTCCCTTTACGAGCAATATAGAAAAATCCCGCCGATATTGGAGGATTATTACACGCAATAAAAGCAGTTCCTATTGTTGCCTGTGCGATCGGTCTTGAGCCGAGCCATAACAAGGAAAGGAGTAGTTAGTATGACAGATGAAATTGGGTTTGCTATTGTTGGATTAGGGATGGGTCGCGATCGTGCTGAAAAGTGTCGCAACACTGCGGGTGCCCGGCTTGTGGCGGTATGCGACATCTGGGAGGAACGAGGACGGGCGGTAGGAGAGGCACTTAATGTTGAGTGGATACGGGACTACCAGGATGTACTGGCGCGTGATGACATTGACGTTGTCGGCATCTGGACGCCCAGTGGCTTGCACTGCTCAATGGCAGTAGAGGCGCTTAATGCGGGCAAGCATGTCTGTATGACTAAGCCTATGGATATCCGCGTGGATGCTTGCAATGCTGCTATAGAAGCTGCGGAAGCGAACGGTCTGGTGCTGGCTGTTAATTTTGAAAGTCGCTACAACCCAGTCAATCACCAGGTTCGTAGCGCTCTGCAGGCTGGGGCCCTGGGTGATATCATATTTGGTGACCTGCGGCTGAAGTGGTTCCGCGGCCAAGACTATTATGATGGAGGACATATGCCTGGTTGGCGCAGCCGCACCGAAACGGAGGGCGGCTCGTTGGCTAATCAGGCGGTTCATTATGTAGATCTGCTGCAATGGTGGTTAGGTCCGGTTGAGCGTGTTGCCGGCAGTGCTGGCACATTTGCTCATAATATTGAGACCGAAGATGCCAGTATCAGCCTGCTACAATTTAGGTCTGGGGCCCATGCCGCGGTGCTGACTACCACCTGTAGCTTTCCTGGTTTGAGTACGGCCATTGAAATCACAGGCACGCGGGGAACGATGTCGTGGAAGGATCAGCAGCTAACTATCTTTGAGGCGATTAAGAGCCCCGATGCTGATGCTGGCCACAGAGCCGAGTATGTACGACCTGAGTTGGGTGAGAAGCCTGAATCAGTGAAGCTGGCGCCGGAGGACTTTGCTGTACCCGAGGAGCTGCCGGCCAACATTATTGAGGATATGCTCGGGGCGGTGGTGGAGGGCAAGCCGGTGCAATGTGATGGATACGAAGGCCGCAAGACAGTGCAGATTATTGAAGCTGTCTACGAGTCTTCCCGGACTGGTGACTGGGTGGAGGTTGCCTGAGGGAGCCGCTCGCGACGTAATGGCAGCGGCAGTTGGCGAACAGTCGCCGCTGGCTTTTGTTGACAGATACTGCAATGCGAAGGAGGGCCTGTAAATGAGTCCGCGCAGCACGTCTAATGTCATCCGAGTGGGATTAATTGGTTATGGTCCAGCGTTTGGGATGGCCAAACATCACGCCAACTACATCGCCCAAACGAGGGGCTTGAAAATAGTGGCAGTGGCAGATATCAATCCCGAAGCTCTGCAGCGGGCCAGACAAGAGCTGGGAGAAAAGATTCTTACCTTTGACAGTGTCAAGAAGATGCTCGCCGCTGATGTAGTAGATATGTGCGTGGTAATCACCCCGCACAACACCCACGCCAGGTTAACTATCCAGTGCCTGAATGCCGGGAAGCATGTGGTAGTCGAGAAGCCTATGTGTCTTAGGTACACTGAGGCTCAGAGGATGATCCAAGCCGCTCACGACAATGACCGCATGCTCACTGTTTTTCAGAACCGTCGTTGGGATGGCGACTATATGGCCATCAAAAAAGCCGTTGCCGATGGCCTAATTGGTGAGGTCTTTCATATTGAGGGTTATATGGGTGGGTGGAGGAAGCCCCGCAATTGGTGGCGGTCGGATAAACAGATATCGGGCGGAGCGTTCTACGACTGGGGCGCTCACTGCCTGGATCAAGTCCTGGGGCTGATACCGGAGGCCAATATGACTCACATTAATGGCTTTTTCCACCAGGATGTCGTCTGGAAGCAGATGAGCAACGAGGACCAAGTCCAGGCGATTGTTCGCTTTGATACGGGTTGCGTTGCCGATGTACAGATGTCCAGTGTGGCATTTGTGGGCAAACCCCGCTGGCGGATTCTGGGAACTAGTGGTGCAATTGAGGACTGGGGCGAAGGCAGCTTCACTGTCTACACCCAGATCAAGGGCTACCCGGCGCAGATGGAAGTTGACTACCAGGAGAGCCAATGGCCGCAGTTCTACAAAAACATTGTCGACCATTTAACCAAGGGAGCTGACCTGATCGTCAAGCCTGAGCAAGCTGCCCGGGTCATTGCCATAATGGAGTACGCTGAGAGATCGTCCAAGCAGGGCAAAACCCTGCGGCCCCCTTGCCCTTGAATGAGAGTGACACCCTGTCCAATGAAACAGTCGCACAATGGCTACCTGAGTTCCACAGGGCGCAGTAGGCACGGAATGGTCCGTCAAATCTCATCGTAGGAGTGGGAAACAATGAACTCGTTTGACCTGCGCGTGTTTGAGCTTTGTACTTCCTTTGAAACTTATCGGCCCCTTGATGGAGAGTACTTTTTTGAGATACTGGAGTTAGCCGCCCCACGAGGTATCAACGCCTTTACACTCTTCATCATTCCAGACTCGTATTACCCCGAAACGTCCCTGGAGAAGTCATGGGAATATGAGCTGGGGCTGGACTGGCCCTGCGAGGCCTATCCGCAGTACCGCAACGAGCACTGCCCGAATGCTCAACCAGCGACCGAATATGTGCCCGAATTTATCCGCCGTTGCCATCAATTGGGCGTAAAAGTGTACTTACGGACTATAAACAATAAGCATCGCTGGCTGTTCCCCGAGCATAACGACTGGAGGGCCCAGCAATTGCGGCCTGATGGGGAGATCGTTCCCAGCGGCCATTGCAGTTGGGACAACCCACAGTTCATGGACTATTACTACCGGGTGCTGGGAGATCTTGTGCGCCGCTACGCCAGTGGGGATGAGCAGGCTGATGGAATCATCCTGG
>JALGTS010000349.1:1988-2646 GCA_029821255.1 Candidatus Zipacnadia bacterium | reverse complement strand
CTCTCCGGGTGGCGCTGCCGGTAGTTATACGCAGCCCGGTAGGCTACTCCCAGAATCACTGTCTCTGCCAGTAAACCAGCCAACCCAAAATTAAGGTACCCCTCTGCCGGCAGACTCAACGCCATTGAGCCTGATTTGCCTGGACGCAACAACCGATTGAACAGGTTGCGCTCCGGCTTCCCAGCATATAGCCAACGGGGCAGTATCATCTTAATCGCATCCACATAACTTCGGCCCCACTGATACCCAATTTCCTCCGGAACTTCTTGTGCCACCAGCATCAGGGAGTCAAAGGCTGTCAGGTTGCGTGCTACCAGCCATCCGGTTATCTTCGCATAATCACCCATTCCCAGGGGTACTTGCTCAGCCCCCATAAACTGCAACCTGGGCATGCCCATAAGCCCCACAATCAGTACTCCCGCCAACCCTACGAGCAATATGTCACGCCCTCGCAAGCGCCGAACCGAGTAGTGGTACACCGTCACTATCATCAGCAAGGGGACCAACAGCGCCGCCCGTTGCCCGTGCACGGCCAGCATGCCTACGCTGCTGACTACGATTACCGCAATCTCTGCCCGAGATAACTGTCCCTTAAAATAGCTCAACCACCCGGCAGTCATTGCCATCCCCAGTAGCACCGCACTGGCTACGACTACAA
>JALGTS010000349.1:0-1969 GCA_029821255.1 Candidatus Zipacnadia bacterium | reverse complement strand
CCAACTTATTAGCCCCACGCTCCAGCTCAACCACACCACCATCCGTGCCCGCTGCCCTGGCCAAGGCCTGCTTGCCCACGGCAGGGCGCTCGCCATAGCCTCCCCTAATGGCAATAAGTATCCCACCCAAAAACCCGCCACCACCAGGAAGCCAAATATAATAGGGCCGAGCATTTCTGGTCTGCGTGCCGCTACTGGTTCCAGTCCGGCTATCAGCAGGGCTGGCCGCACCACAAAGTATAGTCCAAAGACGACCGCAAACAAGGCTGTCGGCGATAGCCAGTCGTGTCGAATAGCCACTCCCTCTCTCACTATCATGCTCGCCGCAAACAGACCCAGACCTACCACAGCAGCTATGCAGTCGCCCTCTACTCCGCCTGGCCGAGCGGCTACTGCAACCCCGACGGCAACCCCGCCCATGCCAATCAGGATCATCTGCCACTTCTGATTCTGCCGTTGGGCTGCTCTTGCCTCGGCCGCCGCGCTCACCTCTCCCCTCCTAACTTCTCCTCTCCAAACCCACCGCCATAATCCACACCCAACCAACCAACACTCCGATTGCCCCGGCTAATCCCATATCGCTGGCTGTATTGGGGCCTGATGGATATAGTGGAGCCACCGGCTTGTCAAGCACTTGAAAAACTGGCTCTGCACCCTGTTCCTCAATCAGGGCCTGTTCGTACTCGGCGGATACTGTCTCAAAGACTGTCTGCTTTATCCTCACCCTACGGGCCAGCCGGCTGTATTCCAACACCTCCGCCGATAAGTCTGTGATCTGGAGCTCTGCCCGCCGCAGTGCCTGCCCTATCCCTTCAACGCGCGCCTCCGTTGCGACAATACCCGCCTCCTCCAGGGCTAACTCCTCACGTAGCTTCCTAACTAACGGATTAGCCACCTCGGTTAGGCTTGTCTTTACCATCGCCCGCTGCTCCCGGGCCAGAGTCTGCTGTGCAGTCTCTATCTCCTGCTGTAGCTTTCGTACCTCGGGGTGGTGTACTGACTTACCTTCAACCTCCTTGGCCACAGCCAGCTCGCTCTCCAGCGACACAAGATTCTTCCGAGTTTCCTCAACTATGGGATTCTCGCGCCATACCACGGAGGCCGTCTCTACTTGTGGCTGCTTGCCCAGCCTATCTCGTAAATCCTTGGCACGTTGCCGGGCTTCCGCTAACCTTACCCGCGCCTCCTCCCGTTGCTCTTCTAATGCCATGAGCCTCTGCATAGCGAGCTTGCTGCTATCATCAACCTGTATTACCTTGTGCTGCTTCTGCCACTTTTGCAACTCGTCTTCCGCTGTCCGTAGCTCTCTCTCTATGTGTTGCTTCTGCTGGTGTAGAAAAACGCGCCTCCTCTTCGCCGCCGTTAGTTGCAGCTTGCTTAGGCATTGACTGAGGGCTGACAGGTAGCTTTCCGCTACTCGCGCCGCCTGCGTCGCCATCGTCTCGGCATCTTGGTCTATCCAGAATCGCGCGATCCGTGGAGGCCCAGGCAGTGTTATCTGCAACCGGACTATGTTTGGCCGTTCCAACTCTATCCTGGTCCAACCGTCCAGCCTCCGAGTAGCCTCCGCTGCGCTACTTGTTTTGTATAGTTGCTGTAGGTTACACTCCGCCGCGACAGCCTCGCGCGTGGCCCTTGTCTGAAGGATATAGCGACACAGCTCTGCCTCGGAACTAACCCCTGTCGGCAACGCAATCGGTACATTGGCAAGAATACCAGTGACTCCTGTCGTGCTCGGCGTGATCTGTCCGGCTACTATGATGCTTGTGTCTGCTTGGTATTGTGTTGATCGGACACAATAGCTCCATACACCTGCTGTAAGGGTTGCTATCAATGCTGTGCTTGTCCAGACGTGCCATTTGTTTTTGATGGCTTCCCAGTAATCTCCTACATTAATCTCTGCTGCTGGGCTTTGCACTTGCATTGCTACATCTAAGTCCTTTGCCCACTATCTGGCTGTACCTGTTTT
>JALGTS010000348.1 GCA_029821255.1 Candidatus Zipacnadia bacterium | reverse complement strand
ACCGATGACCTGATGGCCCTCTTGAGTCAGCAGCAAGGCAGCTACTGAAGAGTCAACTCCGCCACTCATTGCCACGGCTATGCGATTCATAACTTCCCCTATTACGTATCCCTTTCGGTGGCAATGCGGTAGATCTGACAGGTTTGGCAGTCGCTAAAACGCCCCTGTCGCTGAGCAACATCCCAACATTGCTTGCCGGGCGACTCAGCTACGGGGCAATCGACGCGCAGTTCTTCCGGGCAATTCCTCAATTGCCAACACGCGGGCAATGATATAAGACGGGCAATCTCCTGTATGTCATAGCCTTCCTCATTTATCAGTTCACGGACCCGCGCCAGCCAGCAAACGTCATTAAAGCTGTACAGGCGCTGATTGTTCTTGCGCTCGGGCTGAACCAGTCCCCTCTCCTCGTAGATTCTCACCATCCTTACACACACGCCTAGCAGCTCGGCCACAGCCCCGATGCGCATCACGGGTTTGTCCATGTCAGGCGCATATTCTTGCTTGGCAGTTGGCAATGCCATAATACTACCTCCGATGAAACAGCCGCGGAACCGCGCATCAATTGTCCACGTCAAACCATAGATTGGCCAGCTATCGGTACGATTCAGTTACATATATTCTGTAACTTCCGTTACCATTTGTCAAGTAATGCCCCACCGAAAAGGTAGAATTGGGCTGCCCAAAGGGCCACGGTCCCTGATGATGAGCACCGGGGCAGGAAGATTGGCAATCAGGGGGAATAACAAGTCAATAATACTAACCATAGAAGAGAAGGTGAATGCTGGTGTCTAAGGTGCTAGTCGTATACCACTCCATATCGGCCAACACTCGGCGGATGGCCGAGGCGGTGGCAGAGGGAGCACGCAGCGTCAGCGGAACAGAGGCACGATAGACGACTTGCTGGAATGCGACGGGGTTGCCCTGGGCTCCCCGGACTACTTCAGCGATATGGCTGGAGGTATGAAGGACTTTTTCGACCGGACCTACTACCCGGCCCAGGACAGAGTAACGGGCAAGCCTTGTGTCATCTTCGGCAGTGCCGGGGGCCCGCCGTCGGTCGTTATTGAGTCTTTGCGTAAAATGGCGGAGGTATTCAAACTACAGGAAGCGGCCGAGCCGGTCGGCGCTTCGGGCACGCCGACAGCAGCCGTCCTGGAGGAATGCCGGGAGCTGGGACGTAAGTTGGCCGAGGCAACGCAGTCCTAACGGCCAAATCGCAAGCTTCCCAGAAATCAGACTCCTGAAAGACAAGGAGGGAGGGCTTCGCCATGAATGGGGATACTGACCTCAAGGATTTCATCACCCGGGCCTGTGAGTTGGGCGCAGCCGAGGCCAAAGTCATTGACCCGGGCTCCATTGCCACAGCGGCGTGGGTCCGACTTAAGTGTCAGTTCGGCTGTGGGGGCTACAATGCCAGCCTTTGCTGTCCCCCACATACTCCTACGCCCGAGCAAACCCGCCGGGTCATTGACTGCCACCAGCGAGCGGTACTGATCCACTGCAAACCCGGTGTGGATGTCAAAGAGTTAGTCGCCACGTTGGAACGGGAGGTATTCCTGGCGGGTCATTACAAGGCCTTGGCTCTGGGATGCGGTCCTTGCAGCCTGTGCGACGAGTGCACCTTTGATAGTTGCATTCACCCGCACCGCGCCCGACCGTCAATGGAGGCTTGTGGTGTGGACGTATTCGCCACCGCCCGGGCCAACGGCTTTCCCATAGAGGTTGTTACCGGCCGCTCGTGTGACCAGAATTATTACGGCGTGATATTGGTGGATTGATGCCAGGTCAATCCCTGGGAGATAGGGCCAGCGGCTGGTTGGTTACCGTTCGAGTATGCAATAACCCAGAGACAGCTATTAGGAGGCAAGTCGCATCATGAGTCAACAGCAAGTTCGCTCAGATTACTCAATACTATTCAGGTCGCTGCAAGTTAAGTCGGTCACCTTGCGGAATCGGATTGTTGTCCCGCCGATGGTAACGAAGCGAGATATCACTGGGCCGGACGGAATCCAGTGGTATACAAGGCTGGCGCGAGGTGGCGCCGGGCTGGTCATAGTTGAAGCGACACCTGTGGATTGGTTTGCTTCAGGATTATCCGCAGGCAAACTACGGAAATTGGTTGACGCTGTCCACCAGGAAGGGGCGGCAATTGCTATACAGCTGTTGTCGGTACCTTTCGGATTCAGCGTTGCGCTTCAGGACCTTAGCCGGATGGATATTGAGAGAATAAGGGCGTACTACGCCACGGCTGCGCGAGAATGCCAGAACGCGGGCTTTGATGGCGTAGAACCACATGGAGCCCACGGGAATGTTCTCAACCAATTCTTCTCACTTCTCAGGAATCTGCGCCAGGATGACTACGGCGGAGCACTGCCCAACAGGATGAGACTGGGCAGAGAGATCGTCCAGGGCATAAGGGACGAAGTGGACGAGGAATTTCTCATTCTGTATCGCCATACGCCGCGTGAAGATGGCGGGTATACAATTGACGACAGCATTGCTTTCGCCAGAGCTCTGGTTGATGACGGGGTGGATATCATGGATATCTCGCCCGCCAGTGACAAGGAGCCAGCCGACCTGGCGGCACCAATCAAGCAAGCCGTAGACTGTCCTGTGATTGCCGTCAACGATATGGACGACCCAGAACGCGCTGTTGCGACTCTCCAGGACAACCGGGCAGATCTAATTGCCATCGGGCGCGGCCTGATCGCTGATTCTGAATGGCCCCGGAAGGTGAGCGAGGGGCGGCTGGATGAGGTCGTGAAATGCCTGAAATGCGACGAGAAGTGCCACGGAAACTTGTCAAAAGGGCTTCCCATCGAGTGTGTCCAGTGGGCAGAGCCGGACCCCTGAAAATACCGGAGGAG
>JALGTS010000347.1 GCA_029821255.1 Candidatus Zipacnadia bacterium | reverse complement strand
ATCCCCCAGGCATCATACATATAGTGAAAGTGCTCATCCTCGGCGATCTCCGCCTCGTCACCACGCCCAAGGTAGCAAACCAGACCGGTGAAGTCTACGCCTAACTCGTCAAGCACTTCCTGATGAGGCGTAGCAAGCTGCTGCTTGATGTCCAAAATAGGCAGCAGCTCGCGATCTGATTCACCCAGACAAGCCAACAGATTCTCATAGGCCTTCTGTTGGATACCCGAGACGACGGTGCTGCCAATATCAAACGGCACACGGTCAGGCTCTTTGTGATTAAGCGCAGTTAAAACTCGCTGTCGGGAAGTCACTACAACAATCATCCTCCAGGTGGCAAACGGACCCGCCAAGCATTATATTACCCGCTGGAGTAACGTTTCTTCCTTGCCAACGCTATAACCTCCCCAGCAACCTGCTTCACTGTTCCCAAATGCAACTACCACACAAAATAGAGAGATGCCGGCGCGAGCACCTCTCTATTATTGCAATCTGGTTCACTGCCCGTTTTGATGCTGTCACCCAGGTATCTCCTGGGCTATGGGCTTCAGTTAGAGCGGAAGGGCAACCGAATACCCCAGTCCTCAAGCATCCCACGCACAGTCTCACGAATCTCCTGGGAATCTGCGCCCTGCTCGCGTAGCTCGGCGATTTTCGTCTTAATCTGCTCACGCTGGTCAGGTGTCAGACGCTGCATCATCATCTGCCACCACGGGCGCTGGGCCTGTTGACCACGCCAGGCCTGCTGTTGTTGGCCCCAACGGGGCGGTGCTGCCTGCTGACCCCAGCGAGGTGGTCCTGCCTGTTGGCCCCAACGGGGCGGTGCTGCCTGCTGACCCCAGCGAGGTGGCCCTGCCTGCCATCCCCAACGGGGAGGCCCAGCCTGTTGTCCCCACCGCGGCGGCGGTGCAGCCTGCTGGCCCCAACGAGGTGGTCCTGCCTGTTGGCCCCAGCGCGGTGGCACACCTGGTTGCCCCCATTGTTGACCGCGGCCAGCCTGCCAGCGCGGAGCTTGTTGCTGTGGCCAGGCTGGGGGCTTGATCCCCCATTCCTTAAACATCTTAGCGACAACCTCACGAATCTCCTGGGGCGCAGCACCTTTTTCGCGCAGGGCCTTAACCTTCTCTTTTAGCTGTTCGCGTTGTTCGGCCGTAAGTTGCTGCATTATGCCCTTCCCCCACCGCTCCAGAGCCTTGGGCTTAACACCCCAGTCTTTGAGCATCTCGACTACTGCTTTATGGATCTCTTCCTTGCTTGCCCCGCTCTCCTTCATCGCCGCAATCTTGTCCTTGAGCTGCTCGCGCTGCTCGGGCGTAAGCTGCTGGAAGATGCCCTGCTGCAGATAGCCAACACGCTGCCCCTCAGGCTTAGCCGCACCTTGGTCAGCCCATACCAACCCAGTCAGCATCAGTACCAACGCCGCCACCAACGTCGCAATTACTATCTTTCTGTTCATTCTCGTTTGCCTCCTGGCCTACAAGATTTGCCCGTCGCCAGTCCACACTACTTTCTCTTTGTGGCAAGCCACACATCAAAAGACAGATAACCGGGTAGATTTGTTCACTGGATTCACTGGCTTCCTTGGCCGGAGCATTGAACAAGCCACGGAAGGTTCTTTAGGTAATAGTCGCGAATAGACCTCAGCAGATGCTCCGAGAGGACTATTTGTGCCTCCTCCACAGTGGCTAATTCGGGGGCAGAAGCGATAACCCAAATTCAGGAAGTAAGGCCCGGCGTCGGGATGCTGATGGACAAACCGAAGGAGGTGAGCAAATATGGCAGAAGCGATAGGCAAGTTGGTAGACTTTGTCGCTGTCAACTGGTTAAATCTGGCTGTTTCTCTGGGGATTACCGGGGGTCTTATCGCTGTTATGCTGCTGGTAGTTCCTCGGATCATTAATCGCATCGACCGAATGACCCCAAGCGAGCCGCTCTAAACAAGGTGAACGTGGCATTGGCAGTTACACTGACCACTGCCTGTGTTTATGCCGGCCTGCGCGTATTTAACGTTGCTATCTGGAACTACTACCGAAACCTGCGGGATACCCGTGACCCGCGTGCTACCTACGTTGGGGGCATACGCAAGGTTGTTAACATTGCCATCCTGATAATCGCAGCGCTGATCATAACCGGACAACTGGGCTATGAGATTACTCCCCTGCTGGCCAGCTTAGGCATTGCGGGATTGGCAGTAGCTCTGGCCTTGCAGGACAGCCTGAGTAATCTCTTCTCCGGCTTTTATTTGATGTTGGATCAGCCGGTGCGTCCGGGTGACTACGTTCAATTGGAAGGCGGCCAGGAAGGCTTCGTAGAAGAAATTGGCTGGCGAGCTACTCGTATTCGGCCCTTTAACAATAATCTGGTGATAATACCAAATTCCAAACTGTCCGAGAGCGTAATCGTCAACTGGCACCAACCGGTGCCGGAAATGTCAGTGTATGTCTGGTGTGGGGTGGGATACGGCAGTGATCTTGACAAGGTCGAACGCGTCGCAATTGAAGTTGGCCACCAGGTCCAAGACCGCATGGAAGGCACCAACAAAGAATGGGAGCCAATCGTGCGCTTCAAGGAATTCGGAGAGTCAAATATCAACTTTGTCACAGTCCTGCGGGTGACAGATCCCACTCAGAGGTTCGCAGTAGAACACGAGTTTATTAAGGCGCTCTTCCGGCGTTTCAATGAAGAGGGGATAGAAATTTCCTTCCCAATGCGTACCGTCATTATGCGCCAGGAGCAATCAAAGTCATCGCCCAAATCATAGCAGCGGCCCGGCTATCGCAACCAATGAAGGCCCCTGTTCGCGGCACGTACCTTACTCGCGGCGGAAGTTCAAGCAGTAGTGATGCATAGTATTGGAGACCCAGGCACTGCCCATTCCATACGGCGCCAGGCGCTGATTGTCCTGACACCAGA
>JALGTS010000346.1:1147-3165 GCA_029821255.1 Candidatus Zipacnadia bacterium | reverse complement strand
CCGGCGCGTTAACCTACAGCGCTAATTTCGATGCTACGGTATTTTTTCTGGGTGACATCTTTCCCCTGGTGAAGGCTCAGCGACCCAATGCTAGACTGCGTATCACCGGACGTTACGACGGTGTACCAGTAGAGCGATTGCCACTGGGCAATGGTGCTGAGTTGACCGGCTATCTGAATGACATTCGACCTGCGGTGGCCCAGAGCTGGGCCTGTGTGGTGCCATTGCGTGTAGGCGGCGGTACGCGACTCAAAATACTGGAAGCCATGGCCTTGGGAACCCCGGTGGTTTCTACCAGCAAAGGTGCCGAAGGGTTAGCGGTCACGCATGGGGAAAATATCCTCATCGCCGACGATCCAGGCGACTTTGCGCAAGCTGTGGTCTGCTTGTTGGGGGATGAGAGTTTAAGGGCCAAGCTATCTGCCAACGGGCGGCGACTGGTAGAGGAACGCTATTCGTGGAAGACATGTGCTCACCGCCTGGAACAGTTACTCTATCAAGTGATAGAGCAGAGACGTAATTCAGATGGTTGATTCATTAAGTTTACTTGCCAAACGTCATAGGTCAGTGCTGACGCGGGTAGGCATCCTGGGGGGAATGGTAGGCGCGTTGGCTGCCATAGGATACCTGACAGCCAGAGTGCACCCTTTCATAGTCCTCATTGCCATCGTGGTGTCTATGGGTGCTTTTGCTTTGCTGAAGCGCATCGAATTAGGCCTAGTAGCCATGTTGCTGTCCGGGGTTTTTGTTCGTTTTCGTCTGCCGACGGGCACCGCCAGTGAGATTGTGATCAGCCTGTTGCTGTGTGTGGGGACCTTGGGGCTGTGGGCTATTCACATGTTGGTAGAGAATAAACGACTGACGTTAAAACCGGCTCCGACCAATGTCCCATTGTTGGCTTTTATGGCCACCGTGTTCATCTCCCTGGGCTGGAGCAAAGCGTTCCGTGACGTATTTGTGTGCGATATAGGGTCTCCTTTTGTAGCGGTAGCCTCGGCTGTGGTCATGGCACTTTTACCTGCCACTTTTTTGTTGGTTGCCAATCTCGTTCAGGACGTCCGCTGGCTGCGATTCATGGTGTGGCTCTTTCTGGCCGAGGGACTGGTGAGTCTAATTATCTCACTTATCATTGATCTAGGTATCGGCCCAACCTATACCATACGCCGCCTTGTATTTGGCAACGGGCTTGTATGGATCAATACACATGGCCTTTTCTCCATGTGGTACCTGTCATTTGCCCTGGCGTTGGCCCTGTTCAATCGGCGGCTGCACTGGGCATGGAGGGCTGCTTTGCTCGTTTACGCCGCCGGATGGGTGTACTGGGGTTTCGTTCTGCGAACCAGTTGGCTGTCAGGGTGGGTACCTGCTTTTGCAGCGGTGGCGGTGATTGCCTTCCTGCGCTCCAAATGGCTCTTTGTTGTTCTGGTTGTGGTGATTGTGGTGGGGGCCGGGGGATATTACTTGAGGACACAATTCCAGCAGGAGGCTGAAGTGAGTGGGGTGACCCGGTTAGCTGCTTATGAGGTCAACTGGCGCGTAACCAGCAAACACCTGCTTTTCGGTACCGGGCCGGCGGGTTATGCCTCCTACTACATGAGCTATTTCCCGATGGAGGGAATGGCAACCCATAGCAACTATATTGACATCATTGCCCAGACCGGCATTGTTGGCTCTTTCTTTATTTTGTGGTTCTTTGTTGTGCAGGTTTGGAACGGCTATAAGCTGCGAATCGGACTCAAGAACCATGGAGATTTTGCCGAGAGCTTATCCGTAGCCGTAGTGGCCGGAACCGTTGGCTGTGTGATCGCTATGGCATTGGGAGATTGGTTGTTTCCTTTTGCTTATACCCAGGGAATCGTGGGCTTCGATGCGGCCATGATCAATTGGTTTTTCATGGGTTCGATCTGGGCCTTGAGCCATAGTCTAGCATCAGGAGTCACTACGACGAGCGACATCTACATAACTGAGAGGGCGCCTGTATGAACGCTGAACGAGTAGACGTCTCTATCATTATTGTG
>JALGTS010000346.1:0-1091 GCA_029821255.1 Candidatus Zipacnadia bacterium | reverse complement strand
ACACTGTAAACTACCTGGATTTTGAGGTCATTGTAGTAGACAATGCTTCTGCTGATGGTAGTGTGGCGATGGTGCAGGAACGATTTCCTCGGGTGCAATTGATTGAGAATCAGGAGAACATCGGATTTGCAGCTGCAAACAACCAGGCGATGCAGATAAGTAGAGGGAATTACGTGTGGTTGTTGAACAGCGATACTATTGTGCTAAATGATGCCTTGGAAAAGATGGTTGCCTTCATGCAGGCACATCCAGAAATTGGTGCCATAAGTTCCCGGCTTCTAAATAAAGATGGTTCCTTACAAGATTTTCCCAAGACTTATCCTACTTTGATCAACGAACTCAGCCGTGCCCTCTATATTTACAACTTTGTAACTTGGTTAAAGCGCCGGGGCATGGTATCTCGCGGAGAGCGAACCCGTGAAGTGGATCGCATAAAGGGAGCAAGTATGTTGGTGCGGCGACAGACGATTAATGCAGTGGGGGGAATGTCCGAAGACTATTTTATGTATGCAGAAGAAGACGATTGGTGTTTCCGCATCAAAAGACAGGGTTGGAAAATATATTATTACCCCAAAGCGGAAGTCATTCACTACGAAGGCAGCAGTGTCAAGCAGATAAGCCACTCAATGTTCTTGAGACTCCACCAAAGCAAATTGCTCTTCTTCCGCCGCTATTATGGCCCCACTTCGGTGCAGCTACTGAAGGGAATCTGGCTGACTGGGTATGGCGTGCGGTTAGCTGTTGTTTCCCTCCTTTGGGTGATGGGCGGCAAGGCATCAAAGGCATTGAACGGAAAGCGGAAAAACTATCAGGCATTGCTTCGCAGTCTCGTTTCGTGGTAAGGAGCGGTGAGGCACGGATGGGAAATGAGCTAAACACTACTGGCCCAGTTGGTCAATTAGTGAGTCGTACTAAGACTCTGTTTCGCAAAGTGCGTAACTTTGGAATCCTGGTAGGATTTATGTTTGGTATGGACGAGCCAGCTCGTCGGTCTTTGGATGAGTTTCGCACTACAGCGACATATCTGCCTCTTCCCGGAACGGTGGGGGAATTGCGCGGATATAGCAGCCTGACGGTTGTGGCCGATTATC
>JALGTS010000345.1 GCA_029821255.1 Candidatus Zipacnadia bacterium | reverse complement strand
GCTTTTGCTAGTTGCACAGCATAAAGCACTGGTCACACGCACCCATTGGCATTAGGCTCAGGGGCCAAACGTTGTAGCTAGTAGCACGACCATAGCAATACTCATGCGCTTCATCTTAGATTCCCCTCACGCTCTAATCGGAGGTGTGGGACGAGTATTGGGCTGGACCCATGTCACTTAGTTATTCTTCCGACTGCCCCGGCTTGTAGAACCTGGTATACTCCTCGTCGGCCAGAGGTGCGGGGATGAGCAGGCTGGCGATGTAGCCGATCACGAGAGTGATACCGAAACAGATGGGGAAGTAATAGATAAAATGGACTTGTACCTGCTTCCCGCCTACCATCCAGGTGTGCCGTATCGCCCCAAAGTAGGTTATCAGCACTGCCGGAATCGTACCGGCCAGCCAGCCCCGAAAATGGGCCCGCCGACTGAGCATACCCATCAAGAACAGCGCCAATATCGGTCCCCCGAAAAGGCCCATGAATTGGGCAGAAGCCCTCAGGATCTGCTGAATTGTCGAAACGTAGAAGGCAAGGCCCATCGCAAAAGCCCCCACCGCCAGGGTGAGAATGCGGGCCAGTCTGACGTCCTGAGCTTCGGTGCGCTGGGTGGTGCGCAGCGGCTTTATGAAGTCGTTGACCAGTACTGTGCTTAGCGAGTTGATTCCCGAGTCCATGCTGGACATAGCGGCCGCAAAGATACCGGCAATCATTAGTCCCGACACTCCGTTAGGCAGATGGTGGATGATGTAGTAAGGCAGTATTCGATCTTGATTAACTTGAGCCATCTCCAGCGGCAGCGTCCCGGGGTGCTGCTGATACCACGCGAACAAGCCTAGTCCCAAAAACAGCAGCAACCCCAGCATGAACATATCGAAGAACGCGCCGGTCACCGCCGCCTTGGCCATGCCTTTTAGATTAGGAGTGGCCATCAGGCGCTGAATACTGACTTGATCAGTGCCGGAGTCGCTCATTTGCTTGAATGTGTAGATAAGCAGCGCTGCCAGCGCCGTCATTTCAAAGAGGCTGAGCCGCCAATCAAAGACGTTGAGGTGATCAGTCCGGCCGGCGATGTTCATTATCTCCGGCAGCCCACCATCAACTCCGACGAGCAGACTTATCGCTATCCAAATGGCTCCGCCCACCAATATCACGAACTGGGCCACATCCGTCCACAACACCGCTGCAAGCCCTCCCATCACTGTGTACGAAATGGCCAGTACACCCATCAGAATGATTGCAAAGTAGACATTGATCCCGGTGACTACCGACAGAGCCAACGCCGGCGCGTACATCACCGTCGCCAGCCAGCCCAAACGCCCGGCCATGAACAATCCCGATACCGCATACCGCGCCGCTGGTCCATAACGGTGGAATATGTACTCGTAGGAGGTAGTTATGTTCAGTCGGCGGTATATCGGAAAGAATATGAGAATTAGCACAGGTACAGCTAGCAGACCGGCTGGCGCCATTGCGATCAGTGCGATATTCTCTTTGTATGCTGTCCCCGGGTGACCCATATAGGAGATCGCACTGGTCAGCGAGGCAAACATGCTCATGGCCACGACAAACCAGGGCATTTTGCGGCGTGCCAGGAAGTAGTCTTCAGTCGTCTTCTGCTTGCCCGCCACCAATATGCCGATTGTCACCATCGCGGCCAGATAGACAAACAGGATGACATAGTTGAGGGTACTAAAACCGGCTTGAACCATCGTCGTCCCTCTCTTTTCTGCATCCTTAGCTGAGTTCGGCGCCGTACGTCAGCTCGCTTGCTACTGCGTATCCCATGTATAGTATATAACATGGAGACCCTTACAAACCCACATTTCTATTATAGCTGGGGGAGGCTTAGTGTCAAGAAGACAGTGTGATAGAGTTGTTCCTAAGCAGCGATAGGCTATTTGGTTTTCAATTATGCATCTTGCTGGGAACACATCCAGAGTAGTGCCTCGGCAAAGCTTGATCAGGCACGGCTTTATGCAGGGCTGCTGGATACATGGTATTATCGTTCTGCATCTGT
>JALGTS010000344.1 GCA_029821255.1 Candidatus Zipacnadia bacterium | reverse complement strand
CTTTGCTATTGCGGAGTACCGCCCGGGAGTTAGTAGTCCAAAACCAGCCTATCTAATTTGAAATCGTAGTAGTAGCGATGAGTTATGGTGGAGCTTTCGAAGGCAAGATCAGGGGCTTCATACCAGAACTCGATGCGCAAATGCATACGTGGAAAGAGCCCTTTGTTTCGCTGTCTGATTATCTGATTCCAGAGCTCTAGATGTTCAGGGGCAAAGAAAGCAGCTATATCATAAGCTGCCCCATGTACACGCTGGTGCGGTAGTACCTCGAAGAAGCGTTCTCCATCGTAGAATCCTGGAAGGCGAAGGCTAGTTCCGTCGTAGCTTGGATTCAGTTTACACCAACACCGAACAGGAACCTTGCTGTGGTTCTCAATCCAGAACTGGAACTTAAAAGAGGCTGGGCTATCGACCCAAAAGCTGACGGAGGGGAAAGCAGCCTCTCGTGCATATATTCCGGTGTAGTGGGTGTACAGTGTGACAACTAAAAGGGTTACAGTCAGTGCGATGCTTCCGATTGTGGCTGTCATATCCGATCTTCCAATTGAGGCCAGTGTGATTGAGGTGATGACTGCAAGTGAGATTGCGAGAAGTCCAGCTTTTGACCAGAGTGTTCTTTTAAAGGTGCTTTTGCGAGGTACCCGATGCTGCTTCATTCGTCGCTCCTTTCACTAGTTAAATGCTTCGCGCGCCAAATTTGAACGACGGTTCTATCCCCGGGTTCTGGTCACTTCCCCTCTTACTATATCCCTTTGGTGGACGATGTTGGAACTATGAATGTGATCAAAAAGCTCTTTTGACTGAAACCAAGATGCAGCCAGACGCCGACTTCTTCACTTCCTTATGGCTCTTCAGTAGAATTGAAGGGATGCATTGTACAGCACAAGGCCACGTTGGAGGCGTTTAGCGTAGTTGAGGCCGGGGAATATGAGGCGAGTTAGACTGTGGCGCATTGTCCTACCTATCTTCTGTAGCTGGGCTGTCTTGGTTATATTACTCACTGTTATTGAGAGCGGGCATAATGATTCCGCAATTCAGTCGTTCGGTGATGCGGCGTGGTACTCGCTGGTTACTCTGACCACTGTTGGGTATGGCGACAAGTACCCTGTGACCATTGGGGGGAAGGCCATTGGGGCGGTCTTCCTGATCGGGAGTCTTGGTGTTCTCGGCGTCTTAGTCTACAAAGTCTCCGAGCGCATCTCTGAGATTCGGGAGAGCAGAAGAATGGGATATAATGGTACAGATTTTGAGAGGCACGTTTTGATTCTCGGGTGGGATGACTTCGCTAGGTCTGTCACTCGCCAGGTAATTGATGCAAACCAACGGGTTGTCATTGTGACGGACAATAAGGATGACGTTGATATGATCCACGAGCAGTACCCGAAGGATAGTGTTTTTGTAGTGTTCGCCAATCTCAGAGATCTAGCGCTACTTGAGAAAGCGGGGATTCGCAGAGCTGGGAGGGTATTCCCGAATCTCGAATCCGACCCTGATAAACTGATTGCGATTCTAAACATCAAGAAGGAATATCCCAAAACCCAGTTCGTTGTGGCATTGGACAACCCCGACTTAAAGGATACGTTTCGCGCTGCCGGGGTTACATTCGTACTTTCTCGTAACGAGATTGCAGCCAAGATGGTAGCAAGCTACATTTTCGAACCGGATGTCGCCGAATACGAGACTGATCTACTCGCTTCCGCCAAGGAAACATCTGAGTACGACATTCAGCAGTACCGCGTTGTAGAAGGGAATCCCTTTCTCGATGAACCATACGGCACAGCATTCAAAAAGCTGAAGGACCTTTACAATGTCGTCTTGATTGGAATTACGAAGAACAAGAGTGGGAAAAGAGAGTTAGTTAAGCTGCCCAAAGACGATGTACCCATCGAGTTGGGCGACTACCTTCTGATGATTGTCAACGGACATACCGAGCAAGTTATATCGGCAATGTTCAAAACAGCGGAGGGAGTTCTGTAGCGCCTCGAGACTTTCGTTCTAGTTGGGGACACCTCCCGGCGTGATGGG
>JALGTS010000343.1 GCA_029821255.1 Candidatus Zipacnadia bacterium | reverse complement strand
GCCCTGCCGGGTATCAGTATTCCAGAGGAGTTTATTGAGGGTATCCGCTCCGCCGCTAATGCTATGGGTAGTTTGGCCGAAAAGACTGAAAAGTCTATACAAAAGCTACGTGATCTGGCCGGAAACATCCCAGAATGGGCAATTGGGCACTCGCCCTCGCCCCTGGCCATCGGCCTTGATACCGCGGCAGACGCTATGCGCAAACTCACACGCGAAGCTCGCCCACTAACCCGCGCACTTGCTCCAGTCGGGGCGGGAGCTAACTTCAGCGGCGGAGACAGGCGTTGACATAAAATGGCAGCACAATTTAAGATAACAGACGGCACGACAAGCGTGGATCTTTTAGGGACAAACGTCCCCATTCGATACGACGGCCTGCCCGGCCTGGGTATGGATGTTAATATTTCGTTCACCAAGTCCGGCCTCGGCGGCGGCGGTGTGTCGGGCTTTTCCTTCCCCCCAGTTGTACGAACATACAAGTTGATGGTCAAAGGCTCCAGCCACGACGACGCAGCGACGCAGGTGCAAACTCTATTCAGACTTCTACGCAAAGCGGCGCTTTATCACAGCGATCCTCGGTATTTGACGCCGATTTACATAGTTCAACAGGCTAGCAACGAAATGTCGCCGCGCTACGCGATGGTGTACGGCTTCCAGGGCTTTAATGTTTCGTCGCCGTTTGAAGTTCCTTTCCGCAATCAAAATGTACTGACGGAAATCGGTATTCCTATCATTCAAGACGCTTTTTGGCAGCTTACCGTTCCAGGCACTCTGCCGGCGTCAAAGATGGAATGGTATCCTGTGTGGGAGAAAGAGATACATACCAGCGCCGACTTCGAAAGCACAACAACTGAAGGCTCTACTACCATTACAGATGAGGACGAGTGGATTGTATTTACGGCAGATAACATATCAGACGATGCATCGGTTGGCGGCTCGTCGTGGGCTGCCATCAGCTATATAAGACGGAGTGGAGACGCTTATCAGATTGACATTCGCCTACTTGATGATAGTGGTGCCGACCAGGCCGCTTCTTACGTTCCAATTGACAAGAACTCAGAACATGATTTGTTATATGTAATCAAGCTGGCGACCGGGGCCGGGAACAACGATGGAGCGGCCTATCTATACGATCACGGACAGCTGCTAACCTCAGTCACCAGCGTTGACAATGACCAAAAAGAAATTGAGGGAACAAGAGTTGGTTTCTTTTTTGGAGTTGATGCCGGTACGCAAGGTCAACTCAAAATTTCCCGCTTCGCCTACACTATCGGCTATGATGGTTTGTCCACCCGCGTTTATGTAACCAACCACGAAGTAGATAACAACATTCCCGCTCACATCTACGTTCACGACGACAGCGCCGCCAGCGACACAGAACTCGTGCCGGGCGCTAAACTCTTTCCAGATCCCGTCGCGCAAAACGACGCCCTGACTTTCTACTCTCCATATCCATCATTCTGCATCGTCATTCCGGCGTTATCCACAGCCGGCTCGCTTGATACATCGGACTTACGGTTAGCCTATTACAACAACGCCGCCGGTTGGACAGATGCCACGCTTGCATCAACCTTCGTCTGCTATCCAGGTCCAACGCTAAAAGATTGTTTTGAGCAGACCGACGAGGACATTATTATCCACTTCCGCGGCTCCATCTCAGCAGGCACATCTGGTGGTAACTACGCCCTCAAAATTTACGAAGCAAACGCATCGCCGTCGTGGTCAACTGCTCCAATTTCCAACAAAACCCGCCGCCCCGAAATTGTGGACAGCGCTCACGTAGATATTCCCTCGTGGGTGCTCAAAGGCGACGCGCCCGCCAAACTTCTCCTCCGGCTTTACGCTCCCGCCGGGGCCGGCGGCACGGTGGATGACTATGGACACATCAGTCGTATCATTATCGGAGCCAAGTCCCGCAAATTGCACCGCTTCCGTCATATGCTAAATCTTGGCAACGCCGGGCAGTTTACAGGATGGACAGTAAGTTACGGCACCGATACATCATCAACAACGACCGCCGGCTCTCCGGCGACGGTGCGGGTTGATTGCACCTTCAACAGCGATGAATCGCTAGTAATGCGAACACGATTAGTAGGAACTAACATGCTTCGGTACTATTGCGGAGCCTATAAAGCATACCTTATCGGTCAGCAGGTCGGGGGCAACGCTGGCGATACTTCCGTCAAGCTACGCGTAGGTCTACAAGGTACTGACAGTTATTCGCCAAAGTGGGATACAGACGAGCAGATATTCACCACGGTTGATAGTCGCATAGCTCTTGATTTCGGTACCATAAACATCCCGTTTAGTCCAGAGAGTGCCGCTGACGATCCAGATATGGACCTTATCTTTGAAGTTCACGCTGGTTGTGGAGCCGGACTTGGCGGAACTGTTGACCTGCGGCTCTGGCGGCTTGTGCTTATCCCAATCGACGAATGGCACGTTGAGCTGGACGACCCGGTAACTAACTCTGATTATGGTACCTCTGCACTCCGCGGTAACAAGGTATTAGAGATTGACAGCGGCATCTTGAAGGATCGCACCATCACACGCCATAATACCGGCGACGCCCTCGTGCCTCTTGAAACGTGGTCGCGACGCGGCGCGCCGCCAGAATTAGAGCCACAACAAGAAACGAGACTCTGCTTCCTTATTCTGTCATACAAAGACTCGTGGGGTACGCCCCCGCTATACGTACACAATCTTGGGCTAAGCATAGAAGCCTACGTTGTGCCGCGATACGCCGCGCTCATAGGAGATGGTTCTTCGTGATCGAGGAAATCGTAATCCGCAACAATCCGCTATCGTCGGCGGGCACATATCATAAATCACTAAGCCGCGGCCAGTTTGAGAACTATCGCCACACCAAACGCGCTATGGGCGGGCACTACCGCGCATCTTTCGACGTTGTGCTGTCTCTCAACGAGATGTATACGTTTTTCTCCG
>JALGTS010000342.1 GCA_029821255.1 Candidatus Zipacnadia bacterium | reverse complement strand
GCCACCAACGCTTTCGGCCTCTAGAAAGCAGAAAATTAAAATTATGGAGGTGGTTTTTGTGAACAGAGCGGATCTCATTTCTGCAGCTGCAGAAAGGTCCGGAATGGCCAGAAAGGATGTTGAGAAGGCGGCAGATGCCGTTTTTGAAAGCATCGAGGAAGCGCTCTCAAAGGGCGAAAGGGTAAGGCTGGCAGGCTTCGGCACTTTCGAGGTTAAAAAGAGGGCGGCCAGGAAGGGCAGAAACCCGCGGACGGGAGAAGAAATATTCATACCCGAGGCGAAGGTGCCATGCTTCAGGGCAGGCAGGGCAGTAAGAGATGCGGTGGTGTAGCCGCCCATGCTGGACAAAGTGATCATGTTCCCGTTCAGCCTGTTTTTAATCTTTCTCTTTGCCTTCTTTGCGGTAACGGGCATGGGAATGTTTTCCCAGTGGGCGATGGTGCAGAACCAGGCCCAGTATGTAGCTGCCAGCATGGCCAGATACGGCGGGTACACCCAGGAAGCGGAAAACGCCGTGAGGGAGTTTGCAGACAGATTGAACCTGTCCCGCAGTGCTGTTGACGTGGAGGTAAACAGCATCGGCCCCATCCCCTGGGGGATGGATGCCGAAGCGAGGATAACAATCCCTTACAGGTTCAGGGTCGGTGAGTACAGCGTGGGGACGTTTAACATTTCCGGCAGCGGAAGGGCAGTCAGCACCTACCTGGGAGGTGCCGGCTTTTCATACATCACGCCTTAATCAGGAAGGAGAGGAGAAGCATGGGGGCAAAAGGGACAACGGGTTTGATGCTGCTCGCTGCCGTTTTCACGGCAGCTGTTTTTGTATTAAACCTTTTCGGGACGGTTCCCGCCCCCGTGCTGCCTTTTCTGCCGGCTGTACCTGCGGGGCTTTCGGCGTGGGCTCTGTATGAGCTGTATGCGGCGGTCGGGAGAAGCGGGCGGCGCTCAAAGAAAATGGGCTTCGATCTGGTTGTGCTGGTTCCCCTTTACGCGTGGTGGGCAAAAATTCTGGTCCGCGTGTCCGGAGGCTGCGTAAATGAGCGTTTTTCCAGGGCGTACGAAATTCACATCAACAGGAAATGCACCGGCCGGCTGAAGCCGAAGGAGTTTGCCCGCCGGCTGGAGAGCGAGCTTAAAAAGGCTGAAGACAGGTTTCCGGGCGCTTTGTTCGTGTGGGAAAGCTATGTGAAACCGCCCGGAATTTATCGAAAAAAGATTGGACTGAAGGAAAAGGAAGGCCGGGCGTTCATGAGGGAAAGCAGGGGTGTTTTATTAAAGCTTCTGTCAATAGCCCAGCCTGAACTGCTTAAAAAAAATCCTGTTTATTCAGGGGCATATATTAACAAAAGCCGGGAGGGATAAAGTTGAGCAGGAAAATAGGGATAATCCTTTCGCTCTTCCTTTCTCTTGCATTTACTTTTCTGATAGTGGTCACTGCGAATGCAAAATATGAAAAAGCCGTGGAAACAGTCACGGTTGCCCGCGCTGCCGAATACATACCGGCAGGCAGCGAGATAACCCGGGACATGGTGAAAGGGGCCGAGGTGCCCAGGCCGGCCGCTTCCGGGCTGGCAGGCGTTGAGGAAACCGTGGGCAGAGTGGCAAAAGTTTCAATGGTGAAAAACCAGTACGTTTACAAAACCGGCATCGAGGAAGGAAAGCCCATACGGGCTGGCTGCGTTGAGGTATTCGTGCCCGTAGACCTGGCCAGTTCGGCCTGCGCTGTTCCCGGGCAGTACGTGAACGTGCACAAGGTTAACAAGGACGGCACCGCGCCGGTTATCCTGAAGGGCGTCAGGGTACTCCACAGCCTCAACAGCCAGGGATCCAACACCGAAGAAAGTTCGGGCGGGCTGGACGTGATGCGGGACAGCAGGCCGTCCGCGGTGGGGCTGGAAGTGCCCCAGGAGCTGGCCGAGAAGGTGGTTTTTGCGGCATCGGAGAAGGCCATCTATCTCACCCGGTGCAGCGTGCCGCCCGCATCCGGAAAGGAGGGCCAGTAGGTGGTTGCCTGCCTCATTGCAGCAGAGGGCGGGGCTGCAGAGGTC
>JALGTS010000341.1 GCA_029821255.1 Candidatus Zipacnadia bacterium | reverse complement strand
CGGCACAACGCCGCCCTGCGGCCAGGATTTTGAAGCCGAGGCACGGCTTGTCTACTTGGCGGAGAGTGGCGGTCATCCTATCGGGGTCATCTGGTGAAAAGCACTCTTTGGCATAGGCGTTACGGTCGGTGGCAGGCGCCGATTTGTAACCGCGAGCCAGGTTATAAAAACAGCCCATATAGAAATCTGTCTCCCACTGGTGCTCTTCAGCGTATTCAATGACCTCCGGTATGTGGGTGCCTACTCCCGCAGGCAGGCCGGTGTCCTTGATTGCCTTGACAATATCGGCGATCTCATCAATTCTGCCGGCATGCCAGGCATTATCAGTATCGGTACCGTGGTGATATATGGCAATAGGTTCGTAAGAGGCGATAAGGCGGATATTTGCCCGTATGTCGGCAAACTCGCTGGCGGTTTGCGCAATCCATTGCATCTGACCGCCGCGCAGGCGGTGTTCAAGTATCATGCGCATCTGGTGGCGATCCCCGCGGGATTGAACAGTGTTTATGCCTTGCCGCCAGCATTCATCCAGCGTTGCTTGGAGGCGCGGCATAGTATAATACTCAGTCATCTCGCGGTCCCGTTGGGCATTTTGGTGGGAGTTGCCGCTAAACGGATTGCCTCCAATAATTAGCCGAGTAACCTGGTGTGTGCCCAGCGGAATTGTGGGAAGCATTGGCTGCTGTTGGGGCATAGTGTGTTCTTTGTTCGGAGATTTACTATTTGGTTATTGTTTGCTTTATATATTCTTTAAGTCTGTAAGAAATCCCTGCTTGTGCTGGGAGAGACCGCTGAGAAAGTCAGCTCTTAGAGCACAGTTGCTTATCATAACAGTAGAGTATTCTACTGACTACCTCGCATACAAGGCCCGAATCCATTGCCGAGCTTGGTTCACGTCCGGGGGGATTGAATCCTCATAGATTATACCAAAGAGGTTATTGTGGTTGCTGTACTCACTGTGCATAAGCTCAATCACTTGTTACAGAATAATGGTTCACCTGCTACCTATGATTATAGCACATCACTTCATTATTAAGCCCCCCTGTGCCACAATATATGAGTAGCTTTCTCAACGCTCTCAGACGACAGATTTTGGAGAAAGGGGATGTTCGCAAAATGTCATGCTATAGCTATGGTCCGACGCACACCATTATTGTGGCGATATTGGCTGCGGCTTGTTGGCTGCCGGCTGCGCTGGCTGCCGAGTTACCGTTAGCTGTACTTACGGACAATGCGACGAGCGGCGAGCCAGCCATCCACACTGGCGTCACGTATGAGGCTAACCCGCCGTACACCAATCCGGCTGATAGCAATGGAAGGCGGCTGCTGGACCGCGACCAGCCGTGGGCCGACTGGAATACCACCACGGGGATTAACTGGAAAGATCAAACCGTAACCTTTGACCTGCGGGATGTCTACGAGGTAGGGAAGATCGCGTTGCTTTTCGACAGGCCGCAAAAGCCAGATTATGTGGATATTGCCGTCAGGTCCGACAATAGTGGAGCATGGCGGGAATTCGGACGCATCGTACCGGCCGCCGAGGAGTCCGGGTGGTACGAGGTCACCGTTGATGATGCCGTTCCCGCCCGCTATGTGAGGATGTTCTTCAAACTGCGAGAGTGGGGTTGGTATCTACGGGAGGTGAAGATGTGGGGCCGTCGTGTCCAGCCGGGGCCCGACGAGGTAATCCCCGCGGAGAAGCAGGGAGATAGCCTGCTTCTGACAAGGAATGGCAAGCCCCGCTGTAGTATCGTCATTGCTGCAGAACCCACTGATGAGGTTGTTGCAGCAGCTTTGGATTTGCAGGACCATATCAAGCGGATGAGCGGAGCGACGGTGCCTCTACGGACCGATGACGAGCAGTGGGACGGAACGCTGCTCCTGGTAGGAAAGAGCAGGTATACAGACCAGTTGGCCGTTGCAATTGCTGATTCTTATGAGGAACCTGAGTCCATTGTCGTAAAGACAATAGATAACCAGGTGGTCATTGCCGGCAATGACGCGCTGGCCTTTCAAGGTACTCAATATGCTGTCGCTCTGGCAAGTAATACCGGAGCAGAAAACTATCAAGCTACCATCCCTTGATATAGAGCACACTCCGTCGTTTGCCCTACGCAGTGTGTGGAACGGGATGGGTCATCGGTGGTATTTGGGCGGTGTGCCGCTCAACTGTGGGCATGCACATAGCCGGCTGTTTCCGCCGTCTGACTACTACCAGGAGCATCCCGACTTCTACCCGCTAATTAGAGGTAAACGCTGGAACCCGGAGACCGGAGGGCCATGGCAACTTTGTACCAGCAATTCGGAGGTCATCCGGCTGACCATAGAAAAGGCGCGCCGGTTCTTTGATGAGCATCCCCAACAGGTAATGTTTAGCCTGAGCAATAATGACTGTGGAGGATTCTGTGAGTGCGAGGCATGTGCAGCAACTGGCAGTAACCCGGGCGCGCGAATGCTGGCCTTTGCCAATGCAGTGGCGAGGGGTTTGCGCCAGACCCATCCCGATAAGTACGTGATCTTCTTGGCCTACTGGTACACCCATGAAGCGCCGCGGGAGAAGATGCAGGCCGAGCCAGGCGTTGCTGTGATGGTCCTCGGCGAGGGATGCCACGCCCATGCCTTAACTGACCCAAGCTGTCCGCGCAATAAGCGCTGGCACGACAATTTTGAGAAGTGGGTGGCCACCGGGGCCCGAATGGCCATATATGAGTGGTACATTCCCGGCTGTACCCAGCATTACTGGCGCAGGATTCCCTGGGTAGCCGAGGAGACGGCGATCCGGGATCAGCATTACTGGCGCGTGCGAGGAGTTCAATGGATAACCTATGAAGCTCAGCGCGCCTACGAGGACGGTGACGGGTATCCGCTGCGCTGGCCCCTATACTATGTGGCCGCCAAGGGAATGTGGGATGCCAGTCTAAGTGCGGAGGAAATACTACGCGACGCCTGCGGGAAGCTCTACGGGCCGGCAGCCGAGCCGATGCTGGCCTACTATTTGACACTGGCTCAGGCTGTAGCTGAGTGCCCGCAGCATGGCAACATTTGGAATCTGCCCAACCCGCTGGCGGTCTACCCGCCAGATACGGTCGGAAACCTTCGCCACCACCTGGCGCAGGCCCAGAAGATTGCTCGCGAAGATGGTGGGGCCGTATGGGAGCGAGTTCAGGTTGAAATGAGAACGTGGTCGCGCGCCCAAAAGACCTTGGAAAAGCTACGCCAGCAGAAAGAAACCAGCGTTAATATATCGGTGAACGACAAGGGCTACATAGTGGATCAGCCGACGATCACAGGAGCGTTTATAAGGTCAATAGGGGGCATACCAACCTGGGAGCACGTTTTACTAATCGGCGAAGATGGCACCGAACGGGAGATCGGAGACGAGGAAGAACTCTCAGTGGTGGATGGTATGAGGTTCAGGAGTGTAGGAGAACGGGGGTTGGACAAGTAGTCCTCTGTGTGACCAGCCTGCACCTGGTCGGGGCTGAATTTGACCGTCACGCATCAGCCCGGCAAGCGGTGGGCCAAGCCCGGCATTATCTGTTCTGCTGATAATGGCAGCACCTGGAACCGGACAGTGCACCTGGGCTGCAAAGTGTAGCATCTTTCTTCTTCTCTCCTCTGCGAGCAGTCAGCCTCTGATGGCACTAAGGCCCGCATATAGGATAGAATTTGGCTTCTTTTCCGGCCCACCAGCTCGCCGAGTCAGATCCCCTGGACTGACGGTGGTCACTTCTCCAGAAGCTATTTGCGAATGATGTAGAGGGTAGGCATTGGGGTGA
>JALGTS010000340.1 GCA_029821255.1 Candidatus Zipacnadia bacterium | reverse complement strand
TTCACTGTCGTCCCCTCCCGCTGGTATGACAATTGCCCTATGGCCATATTGGAGAGTTTTGCTCATCACAAACCTGTGGTAGGCGCCAGGATTGGGGGGATCCCCGAACAAATTACCGATGGTTGCGGCCTGCTTTTTGACCCAGAGAACGTTGATCACTTGGCCCAGCAAATTCAATTGTTGGTAGATGATCCAGACCTGCGTAGACGAATGGGGCAAACCGCGGGCACGCGAGTCAGGGTACAGTATTCGGCAGAGGCTCACTGTGACCGATTGCTTGCTTTGTTCGGTGATGTTATCGCTGCTCATGTCTGAAATCAACCGGGCGGACAATACGCTCTATGTAGTTATAGGTTGCGACTGTGACCCGGACCGGCCCCAGTATGGCGGTACTCGGTACGACACTCGCACGTCCTTGAAATGGCGCGGAGTGCGCGAGGGTATTCTACGGGCCCGCGAGATTGCAGATGACATACAAGATGACTTTGGCAATCCGCTGAAGATGACATGGTGTGTGCGTTCGGATTTACAGATGAAGGAGATTTACGGGGATTGTGCTTGGCCCTATAGTGAGTTTGTTGACTTGTGGGAAAGCTTGGCGGGGCGGGGTGATGAGATCGCCTGGCATCCGCACTTATGGCGGTGGAGCGAACGATATGGATGCTGGTACCAGGAGATTGAAGATGGTGACTGGATACGAAACTGTCTGCAACAGGGGTATGCAGCACTGTCCTCCCGCATGGGCCGGGCTCCAGTCACCAGCCGCATGGGCTGGGAGTTCCACAGTGATACAACCATGCAGACGATTGCCGAGTTAGGTATCAAAGTGGATTTTTCGGCGGTACCAGGGCGCTTCACACCCGGCGCGGCTGATCACTTGGGCAGCGTCTTCAACTGTTATGTGGACTGGCGGAATACACCTGAGCAAGCTTATATGCCATCGGCTGCTGATTACAGGCGAGGGCCGGAAGCAAATGAGGTAGCTTTGAGGGTGATTGAATTGCCGATGTCCACCTTCCGATCGAGAGTGTTGGATATAGCTGCTTGCCTGCGCCGTACAGCCAGGGCCAAGGGCGGGGATAAACTGAGGCACTTGTCTATTGCCGCCAAGGCAAACAACGCCTCCCTCAAGGCGTATATGACAATCCATCCGTATGCATTCTCACGATTGGTCAGTGCCAAGATGAGCGAAGCGAAACGAAATGGCCAAGCATTCTTAATCACTGCCTTCCACGCTGATGACATGCTACCTGTCCCCGGCCGCATCAATACACTTCATCGATGGCAGCACTTCGCCAAGAACATAAAGCGGTTGCGCTGGAGAGCCTCTAAGGCGCGGCTGGCTCTGAGGTTCATAACAGCTAGTGATACACTGCAGCTATTAGGTCATAGGAGAGGCGTACAGAGCGCCTGATCTATTTGTCTACGTAGACGAGTTGGTGCGGGCTGGGTGATACATATGGATATACGGCCGGCTACAGGGATGGCACGGGACGGAATGATACGGGATGAAGTCTTTTCGGAGGGTCAGCCGCTCACCGAAATGCCTCGGCTGCTGATTGCCACCACGGCTCTCCAGGACGGCTGTCTGTGGATTATTGATTTGATAAAACAGGCCGACTTCGCTGTCAGTAACAGTCAGGCCCGCCGTCTGGTCCGCCAGAAGGCGGTCTCCCTCAACGAGAGGACAATAACCGATGAGATGGCGAAGGTGGCGATTGCCACTGGGGATGTGCTGCGCGTGGGCAAGCGCCGGTTTGCTCGCATACAGCTTAGTAGCGGGATACGACGGCTGCCGAGCCACAGCGAGAATCCATCAGAATTGGCTGGGCAGAACCAACAGGTGCCAAGACATCCCAAGCGCACGGAGGAAACGCTGGTAGGGGATACGTATGAGGACAAGGCCGCTGAACAGGATGCTTTGCAGACCGACGTGCTTACAACCACAGAGGCCTTCCACAACTTACGTAGCGACTGGGACAAGCTTATCTTGAAGTCCGACATATACTCTCCGTTCATGATGTGGGAATGGTTGTACCCTTGGTGGCAATTCTTTGG
>JALGTS010000339.1 GCA_029821255.1 Candidatus Zipacnadia bacterium | reverse complement strand
TTTCAGCACGTTATCGCCGGGAACGAACTGGGGGTAGGCAACGCGCAGAGCTTTGACCAACTCGCTGGTCCGATAGCTGGGAAGAGCCGCGACCGGCACACTGTTTTTTACTGAGAAGATACGCACCTGGGCGGGTTGCGTGGCGCGGCTGGCATATATGAAAGTCTGGGCCTCGCCGATAAGTAGATCTGCGGTGCAGCCGGCCTTTTTGATAATGTGGTAGAACTCCAAGGCTCCGCCAGTACGCCCGGGATGGAGCACAACGATCTGCCCATCCCGTAGGTGGGGAGCCGCCACTTCAGCCATAAACGCGTGGGCAGTGGCTGGTACCACAACCATTACCAGATCTACGTCGTTTAGTGCCTCACCAGCGTCGGTGGTAGCCAGTCTTATAGGCCCCAGACCCCGCCCTACGTCATCCAGCCCTGGAGCCAACAGCTCTATATTACCTCTTTCGCGGATGGGCGTCAGGCGCTCCTCAGAGCGGTTGTAAAGATTGACTTCAAATCCCTTCAGCGCCAAGTGAGCCGCCATAGCCGTACCGCCATGGCCAGCTCCCATCACGCAAAAGCGCGGCTTTCTCTCCTGCATAGTTCCTCCTCAGAACAAGTAATCTGTCAATGAACCAAGCGGTGAAGCAATGCGGCAGCAACTACTGTGGCGTAGCATAGCGGTGTGTTAACTGGCGTCTACTGCTGTAATTAATAATACCCCCTCAGCGGCGTGTTGTCAATGACGCGTGGTTCTTCGTTACCTGTTGTTGGAGGAAATACAAGTTGTCACCGCGAATTGCTATAGAACAGCAGAGTAGTCAGCAGTGCTGAGGGATGATACCGAATGGAAAGTGTAGAAAGCATGCAGTTGGTGGCTATGCCACATATCGTCTTCGGCACCGGTACCATCAAGCAGGCGGGCCAGTGGTGTGCACAATTGGGCAGTAAGGCGTTACTGGTGACTGGGTGCGGCTCACTGCATCGCTCAGGGTGGCTGGATGAGATTATCAGCAATCTCGGTGCACACGGCGTCGCAACCACGGTTTTCGCGGGCGTCAAGCCTGAGCCGTCGGTGAACACAGTGCAGATTGGCCGGAGTAGACTCTGGGAGGCGGGTTGCGACTTGGTCGTAGCCGCCGGTGGTGGTAGCAGCTTGGATGTGGGCAAGGCCATCGGTGCGCTGGCTGGCGAGTCGGGTGATGCCGCTGAGTACCACCGTGGCCGCCAGATAACCAAGCCGGGTGTACCCATTGTTGCTGTGCCCACTACCTCGGGGACGGGCAGCGAAGTGACACCAAATGCTGTGCTTATTGATCAAGAACGCGGGGTGAAGGCCAGCCTGCGAGGCGACGGACTTATCCCAAAAGTGGCTATCGTTGACCCTCAACTGACGCTGACTTTGCCGCCGGCCGCCACTGCCTTCGCAGGCATAGATGCTTTCACTCAGGCCCTGGAGGGCTTCACCTCAACAGGAGCTAACTTGGTCACCGATAAGTTCACTGCCGAGGCGCTCGTTCACTTAGCCGGAGCAATTCGAACAGTCTATCGCGACGGTGATAATCTACCCGCGCGCGAGCATATGAGCTTGGGCAGCTTGTTGGCGGGTATCGGCTTCGCCAGCTCGCGGCTGGGCCTGGTGCACGGATTGGCTCATCCAGTTGGCATCATCAGCGGTCAGCCACACGGACGGGTATGTGGACTGCTGCTACCGCACGTGATTGACTTCAACCGGGAGGCGGCTCAAGAGAAATATGCACAGGCAGCGCGCCTGATAGGCGTCACCAATGATAGCGACAACGAGGCGGCGGCGTTAGCCCTGCGTGACTGGGTGACCGAGTTGGTCAAAGAGCTGCGAATCGGCCAATCGCTTTCGGATCTGGGTATCAGCAAGGATGACGTGGAAGCGATGATAGCGCCAGCATTGGCCTCCAGCTCGACAAAGCACAATCCCCGCAAGGTCACGGAGCCCGACCTGCGCCGATTCCTGGAGCAGATTCTGTAAACTATCAATTCGGTGGCGTTCACCAGAGGATTAAACCCTTTTGTGGGAGGTCATCATGGAACACGTC
>JALGTS010000338.1 GCA_029821255.1 Candidatus Zipacnadia bacterium | reverse complement strand
CAACCGGGCGCTAATGCGCCGACACACGCGCTTGGAAGAGACTGAGACTGCAGAGCACTTTGATTAGCCCACAACGGGGCAGTTCTGGGCTGCATCGGCATCTAATACAGACCGTGTTGCAACCAACAATAGGCGGAAAGGAGCAGAGTAATGAAATTTGGGGTAATCCACTACAATACTCCTGGGGAGACACTCGCTGAATTCCTGGACTGGGCAGCGGCCACAGGCTTTCAATATGTTGAGCTTACCTGCGAGGATCTGGGGTCGGAAGGATCACAGAACCCGCACGCTGAGGCCGAAAAGGTCCGCAATATGCTGGAGCAGCGCGGCCTGAAGACTTCGGCAGTGGCAGCTCACAATGACTTCGTTGTGTTGGAGGCTGACGAAGTCGCCCGGCAGATGAAGCGATTGAAGCTTGTCTGCGAGCTGGCCCAGATCGCCGGGACCGATGTCCTGCGCACAGAGGGCGGCCGGCCCAAAGATGAAGTCCCCCCGGAGAAGTGGGCCGAGGCCATCACCAACTGCTGCCGGCAGGCACTTGAGTTCATTGAGCCGATGCAGATAAAACTGGCAATTGACAATCACGGGGTGGTCAGCAATGACATCCCGTTGCTACTGGAAGTCATCAAGTCGGTCAACTCGCCGCTGGTCGGTAGTAATCTGGACACTATGAATGTGCGCTGGTACGGCTGGAGCGTAGCAGAATGCGACGAGTTCTACCAGCAGTTGGCACCCTACGTTTTCCACACCCACATTAAGGATGGCACCGGAAGCCGCGAAAACTACCAGGGCGCGGCACTCGGTGACGGAGAAATCCATCTGGATTATGTCGTCGAGTTACTCAAAGAGGCAGGCTACGACGGGGTGTGGTGCGCTGAATATGAGGGGCCGGAGGTTGCTGGAGGCGTCGGCTATCGCAAGTGCCTAGAGTGGATGCAGCAGCACATAGGGTGATCCAAGCCAGACGCCACCGGCGTTGCCTTTGTTGCCGCATTTCACAAAACGTCGTATATTGCAACCCCGCTGAATAGAGCATTGTGCTTTACAAAGCAGCAACAGACGGTACTATGAGTGCACGACTGACGGTTCTGGGCAACATAAATATTGACTTTGTCGTGCAGACGGATCGATTCCCGAAACCCGGCGAGACGCTGCGCTCCCGAGGTGACTTCACGATGGTGCCCGGGGGCAAAGCTGCCAATCAAGCGGTGGCCGCTGCCCGGCTTGGTGCCCAGGTCACGCTTATCGGGCGGGTGGGCAACGACTCCTTCGGACCGGTCCTGGTGGAGAACTTACGCCGCGAGAATATCAATACCGATTTCATTGTCCAGGATGAAGAGATCAATACAGGTGCTGCCTTCATAACTGTGATTCCCAGCGGCGAGAACTCCATCATTTCTGCGTTGGGCGCCAATAATCGCTGTGACGTTAAGCAGGTGGAGGCCGCCGCTGCCGAGATCGAGCGCAGCGACCTGCTGCTGTTACAACTCGGAGTGCCCACCGAGGTGGTAGATCGCGCTATCCAGATTGCTGTAGACCGCAATGTGCCCATCCAGCTCAACCCCAGCCCCCTGGGTGCGGAACTACCTGACCTGTGGCGACGAGCTCACCTGCTGGTGGCTAACCAGACCGAAGCCAGCGAGATGTCAGCCATTGAGGTTAGCGACGTCGTATCCACCATTGAAGCAGCACAGGCGATTCGCAACGAGGGCATTGCGGTAGTCGTAATCACCCTGGGACCATCCGGTTGCCTGGTGGCCAGCGACCAGGGGATCTACCATGTAGGTGGCTTTGAGGTCAAGCCCGTAGATACGACCGCAGCCGGAGACAGCTTCGCTGGGGCCCTAGGCACTGCTGTGGGCGAAGGTATGTCCTTAACCGAGGCAGCAGTCTTTGCCAATGCTGCTGGAGCCCTGGCTACCACCATCGCCGGTGCCCAGCCCAGTTTGCCTCGACGCGAGGTCATAGATGACTTTCTCGCACCTGTTAGCATATTAGGTAGACTCTTTCGGGGTAGGATAAGCTGGCAGATGGCTGGGAGCAATGTGCTTCCACTCTTCTCCGAAACACCTTTTATCTCTACGCAGAGGCCGACCATCCGTGGGCGATATTACCATCCGCATTCGGGGAGCCGCTCAGCACAATCTGTGCGGCATTGACCTCGACCTGCCCAAAAACCGCCTTATTGTCTTCACTGGCATCAGCGGCTCGGGAAAGTCCTCGCTGGCCTTTGATACCCTGTTTGCCGAAGGCCAGCGACTTTATACCGAGTCGCTTTCCACCTATGCCCGGCAGTTCCTACAGGAACTGCCCCGCCCCCAGGTGGACAGCATTGCGGGGCTGGCTCCGGCGGTGGCTATTGACCAGACCAAACCCCGTCATAACCCCCGCTCCACGGTGGCGACCATCACCGAGATATATGATCACCTGCGGGTGCTGTTCGCCGCCATCGGCACGCCACATTGCCCCAGGTGCGGCCGTAAAGTAGGTGCGCAAAGTCGGGAAAGCGTAATACAGCGGATCCTCGGCCTCGCCAGGGAGGGTACTGTACAGATTCTGGCACCACTGGAGCACGGACGCAAAGGCCAGTTCAAAGAGCTCTTTACCGACTTGCGACAAAAAGGCTACGCCCGTGTCCGCGTGGACGGCCAGTTCATTCACCTCAGCGATCCGCCGGAGCTGGACCGCTACCGCCGCCATGACATTGAGGTAGTGGTGGATCGGCTGGCGGATCGTGTGCACTCCCCCGCTCGCGTAGGTGAGGCGGTGGATATTGCCTTTGATCTGGGCAAGGGTAATCTAATTATAGTACCTGAAAACGGCAAGGATATCCTGCTCAGCCACAATTTCGCCTGCCCTGAGTGTCAGATCAGCATTCCCGAGCCCACCCACACCTCCTTTTCGTTCAACAGCCCCCGGGGTATGTGCCCAACCTGCGAGGGTCTGGGCGAGGTCCGCACCATTGACCCGGAGCTATTGGTCACTCATCCCGAAAAATCATTGGAAGATGGCGCGATACCCTTGCTTGGTTCCCTCCGAAATGCTCGTCGCCGCCACTGGTATCAGGGTGTCGCTGACCACTACGGATTCAGCTTAGACACGCCCTGGAACAAATTAACCGAGCGACAGCGCCATGCGCTGCTGTATGGTTCCAAGGGGCAACTGATTGAGTTTTATTATCGCCATCCGCGCCACGGCTGGGAATGGCGTCATGCTGATGTGTGGGAAGGGATAATCCCCAGGCTAATGCGCCGATACAAACAGGCCCAATCTCGCCAACTGCGCCAGCGTTTTGAGGAAGTTATCCGCCAGCAGCCCTGCCCAGACTGCCATGGCCAGCGACTGCGCCCCGAGAGTCTGGCGGTAACCATCGGGGGGAAGTCAATCGCCGACATTACAGCTCTCACCGT
>JALGTS010000337.1 GCA_029821255.1 Candidatus Zipacnadia bacterium | reverse complement strand
TAAATTGCTTCGTACACCAAGGATTTCGTTCCAAAACCCGGGCTATACTTACCCGCAGGATAGGTCCCGGGCTGAGTGGTTGCGTTATTAGTAGTAATACCAAATGTTAGGGTTAATGTCATCGTTTCCAGGCTCGGGACCGTTGATGCTGTATCTCTCCATCCATTTGGCATGTCCGTCGGCCCACGCGATGTTCATACCATTGTTGTGCACGCAACCGTTGTCAATGTCAGACCACCAAGCATCATCATACAGCATGTTCTTCACTGTACCAGTGTTGGGCCATGGGAAATCGAACGGGTCACCTACCATGTTTCCCCCTACCGTGGCATACCGAGTGTTATCACAGCAAACAGGCACCCACGCCATGTCTAAGTCGGACGTAGTGCAGCCACTCTTACCCAACTGGCAGTTGTACAGATCTGTGAGGTAGATATAGGACCCAGGTCTGCCGTACTTCGGATCGCCCCACAAGGGACCGTAACCGGGTGCGACCAGCGAATACCCACTCGTCGGGCACTCGAAGATCTGCTCGTTTTTGATGTACGGCATTAGGAAGTACGGCCAGGTGTAGGGCAGACGCTCGTCGCTATACTCGGGTATCACACGCCATTCATTCTTTGGGGGATATACGTCGTCCCAGTCGCTGGCGTACATATAGAAAGCCAGGGCAATCTGCTTCATGTTGCTCAGGCAAACGGTCTGCTGAGCCTTGGCCCGGGCCCTGGAGAAGACCGGGAATAGAATCGCCGCTAGGATCGCGATAATGGCGATCACCACCAGCAATTCTATTAGGGTAAACCCCTTGCATCCTTTGCGACCAGTTGTTAGTGCTCGTCGGTACATCTTTATGCTCCTTTCTTTAGTTGTTCGGCGAGTCCTTCGCTCGCCCAGGTAGCCCAAAAATTGGGCATTATTTGTGAATGCTATATGAACAGGCTATGCGCCTGTTATTGTTTGACTTCTATCGCTATTGACCGACTACTAACGCGCCGCAGCGCGTAAAGGCCCTACCGACCAGGCAAACGAAGCTGCCTCCTGGGCATACTTGCTTATAAGTAACACAAACTCTAGCGCGCACGTACACGCGCGAGAGAGAGACATTCCCAACTCCACCGCTTTGCTAGTATTGGCCTACTGAACAAGAATTTAGGTTAAGAGACTGGTATAATTTATAGCACTAAAGGAACTTGATGTCAAGGGCATTTTGAGTTAGAACGATGACCACAGAATACGGGATTATCAATGGCACCGACGAGGTAAGATATGCAAGGCGAACATAGCAGTCAAAGCAGCTTCTTTGGCATGGTTCATAAAGAGTTGATCCCGGCCGACCAGCTACTGTGTAAAATGGCAGTAACCATGGACTTCAGCTTCGTCTGCAAGCTGCGCAGCGACTGCTACTGTCCGGGCAACGGTCACCCTTCTTAGTCGGCAGAGGTCTCAAACAGGACAAACTCCAACGGCTGCATCTGTCGGGGGAAGGAGACTGCCTGATTGGTAAGCAGGTTGACGACCCTTGTAGGCGCACCCTTCAGTCGCACCTTTTGTGGCTCTTTGCTCATGTTGTACACATAGCAAAGCAGCCGGCCGTCAGCAAGGCGCACCGAGCGACATTCTATTCCCCACACCGGCTGCCCGCGCTGGCCACAGACCCGAACCTCACGGGTGACCGTTAATTCAGTCAGCTTTGGCTCCAGCAACCGCCACCACTCCTGCGCCGAACCGCCGACCGGCAACTGTAGTACGTCACCGGGCAACACCACTTCCCGGGGTCGGCGATACTCATCTTGGGTAAAGCACTCCCCCGTCAGTAGCAGCGAGCCACCCTCTTGCACATAACGCCTGAAGGCCCGGTAGGTACGCTCGGGGACTTGAGCCGTCGCCGGGCAGATGACCAGCTTGTACTGGCTCAACTTGCCGGCTGCAGCCTGACGTTCAGTGACAAAATCTACAGGAGCATCGGTGAAGAATATTGCCTCATAGCTCCGATTCAACTCGTCAAAGGAGGTACTGCTGTACGCTTGGGAGGTGCGAGAATAGAAGATAGCCACCTCAGCCGGGGCCTGAGAGAAGGGGATGATGCGAGAGGCCAGGCGCTGCAGGTCCAGCGCGGTGCGGCCACAGGCGTGGAGCACATGAGGCGCATCCAGAAGCTGCGTGTCCCAGCCCTCGCCGCGCTCCCAAACCCAGATATAAGCACCAGCCAAGCCGTGCAAGTAGGCCTGCAGCAGAACCGATCTAACGTAAGCCTCCGAATAATCGACCTTGTAGTTTACCAGGTGTAGCTCAGGATCAAAGTTGGGCTGCGTCGGATTCAGGGACTTGAGGAGGTCCTGAAGCAGCACTTCACGCCATAGGATGGTGCCTGTAGCATACCGGGACGAGCTGAGTGACCAGGTGGTATCGGCACCGTTCAGATCGCAGGCCTGGCACAGCAGTTCCAGGTCAGTGCGCATACGGGGGAAATCTGAGGGCTCGTCAAACATAAGAACGGAGGGATAAACCAGAGTATAGCAGTCTGGATGTAGCTCGTGCAGGAGCTGCGAACACCACCCGGTCTGCTGCGCGGAATAGTCCTGGCGGAAGGAAGCCACGTCGTAATAGATGCCTGGATTGTCCATATCCGGATCAGCCAAGACTTCGGCAGCTGCCTCAAAGCTATGAAAATCGCTCCCCCAGGCCTGGTTGAGCCGGTCCACACTAAGGTGCTTGCGGTATAGCCACCAGGCAAACGCAGTCCGGCCCAAGGGGGTATCACTGGGCCCCAGGGCGCTCTCGCCCCAGATGGTGTAGAACGCGAAATTAGTGTGCTGCCGAGCCCGCTGGGTGATCAGCCCGTAGTAGCGTCGGACAAACTCCTGCCAGGGACGACCACCGCACTCAACTATGCCCTGCTCCCTCGCCCACGGCGGCAAGTGGTTGTCTAGCATCAGGCCCATCACCAGACCATGTTTGTCGGCGGCGGCCGTTGCCCACAGCACTGAGTCGGTGCGTGCGAAGGCGTCGGGAGTCTCTGGCTCAGGGAAAACCGCGGTCGGACTCATAATGGAAAGACTGAGGCAGTTGAACCTCAAACGTGCCAGCCAGTCAACTTGCTCGTACAACGACCACCAGCCCATAGGCCCCAGGTAGAGAACCGGCTGTTCACCCACGTAGAAGGTGCCGTCGCGAATCTCTCGTGGCGAAGTGGCTGTCCGGGGAACCACAAGGTCCTTCTCAGGGTCCGCTATCAGGGCAGTCACTTCCTCCAGCCCGTGGTCTACAATCTCCTCCAGATCCGTCACAAAGGCCTCTGCCTTGTCGTACTGCTCGCACTGCAGATAGTCTCGGGCCTGGGGCAGGTTGATCTCCACCGTGGCGGCGGAGACCTCTGGGTAAGCAGCCTGGCGTCCAAGGGCACGAGCGCGTTCCAACTGCTCGCCCAGACGCTGGACCTTCTCCTCCACGCGCGCGAGCCCCTCGCGGATGGCTTGCGGATCGTATTTGGTGACGCTCAGAGTCGCC
>JALGTS010000011.1 GCA_029821255.1 Candidatus Zipacnadia bacterium | reverse complement strand
TCCTGCTCACCGGCGAGTACGCCACCGAGGTGAGCGACGCCTCGGGCACGTCGCTGTTCAACGTACCGCAGCGGCGCTGGTCTGATCTAATACTGAAGCGCATTGATCTGCCCCGCGAGCTGTTGCCGGATGTCTACGAGTCGCCCGAAGTGAGCGGACAGATTACACAGAGCGCCGCCGAGGCCACTGGCCTGGCTGTCGGCACACCGGTGGTCGGTGGAGGAGGCGACCAAGCCGCTGGTGCTGTCGGCAATGGCATCGTAACAACTGGTGTCTTCTCATCTACAGTGGGCACTTCCGGTGTAGTCTTCGCACACCTGGACGAACCGCTAATGGATGAACAGTTGCGTACACATACCTTCTGCCACGCAGTGCCCGGCAAGTGGCACGTGATGGGTGTGGTACTCTCAGCCGGTGGGTCATTCCGGTGGCTGCGCGACAGTCTCTGCCAGCAAGAGATTGCATGGGCGCAGGAATCGGGGCGCGATCCCTACGAGTATATGACCGAGGCTGCTGCCGATGTACCTCCGGGCGCGGAAGGGCTTATTTTCTTACCCTACTTAACCGGCGAGCGCACTCCCTATGCCAACCCCAACGCTAAGGGCGTCTTCTTCGGCTTGACTTTGCGCCACACCAAAGCCCACATAATCCGCGCAGTTATGGAGGGAGTTGCCTTCGCTATGCGTGACTCCTTTGAGATAATCCGCACAATGGGTGTTGAAGCAACCCAAGTGCGCGCCTCTGGGGGTGGGGCCCGCAGCAAGCTGTGGCGACAGATCCAAGCTGATGTCACCGCTCAGACTCACTGTACCATCAATGTAGACGAGGGGCCGGCTTTCGGAGCGGCACTGCTGGCTGGAGTAGGAACAGGAATCTACGCAAATGTGCCCGAAGCGTGTTCAGCAACTATCACTGTAGTTGACGAACTTGCCCCTACTCTTACGCGGACACAGCTATACGAAGGCTATTACCGTCTCTATCAGGAATTATATCAACAACTGAAATCCTGCTTTGACACTGACCAGCAATTGGTGGAGGCAGCGTTATCAGTTTGACAAGGTTGAGCGTAGTCTGTTATAATAGATAGCGTATATTGGACTATATTGGACTAATTGAAGCTAAATGTGTCCGAGGTGCCGCGAGGCCTCGTAAGCCAGTAAGGGAGGGCCCATCTGAATGGCCAAGAGAATCCTGGTAGTTGATGACGAACGACATATTGTACGCCTGGTTCAGGTCAACTTGGAACGAGCCGGATACGAAGTGCTAACTGCCTATGATGGTGTCGAAGCGCTGGAGGTGGCCCGGGCGGAGCTGCCCGATATGGTTATCTTAGACGTGATGATGCCGCGCATGGATGGTTTTGAGACGCTCAAGGAATTGCGGGCCGATGCACGGACCAAGGAGATACCGGTGATCATGCTCACGGCCAAGGCCCAGGATGCCGACATCTTCAAAGGATGGTCTTCGGGCGTCGATTCATACCTGACCAAGCCATTCAACCCGCGGGAGCTGCTGGCCTTCGTCAATCGGATATTCCAAAGCTTGGAGCACCCCCCGGAGGACTACGAAGGGCCACCCACCTACGAGGTGTAGCTGCAGGAAGGGCAAGGTCCACAGACAGTAGGTTGCTTATTAAGGGTGGATTGGAATTGGATAATCTGTTTCCGAGGGACGCCGAAGGATGGGCGTCCCTACTTTATTTGGTCACCCGCTCCCTATAACATTTTTCCTGCCTCCGAATTGAGTAATCCAGCAATATGCTGTATAGTCAGCAACAAACAATGCCAACGAAGGTCTGAAGGAAGTAATGCCGGTACTGCTGCGTGCGTTAGAATTCGTCCGTCGCTACAAATGGCAGGTCTTAGCAGCAATGGCACTGGTCTGTGTGGCCACCGCCATTGACATGCTATTGCCTTACATTTGGGGCATTATTATCAACAAACTCACCAAGCACGTCGGTCTGCTGGAGACTGTCACCGCCCAGGCTGCCAACCCCGACGAGATCTGGCACTTCATTCTGCTTATGTGTGGGCTGCTGGCAGGTATCTACGCAGCCGGCTATGTCATCGGCTACATCCGTAGCCGGATGCTGTTGACCATCGGTAACCGGGTAGTCTTTGATATCCGCCAGAAGCTTTTTCGCCACCTGCAGCGACTATCGCTACGCTACTTTGAATCCCACTCCCACGGCTGGATTATGTCGCGGTTGCTTTCAGACGTTGAGAAAGTCCAGAGCGTACTCAGCGATCAGCTAGTCAATATCGCCAGTCACATAGTTACCCTCATTATGGCGGTGGTCATACTTTACACATACAACTGGCACTTGGCCTTTATTGCCACAATGGCCCTGCCCGTATATGTGGCCAACTTCCTGGCGTTGCGCCGGCGGATCCGCCGATTGTCACGCGAAGAGCGTGACCAGTATGCCCGGGTGTACGGTACACTCAGCGAAGCAATCTCCGGGGTCCGAGTCATCAAATCGTTCGGTCGTGAGCTTTGGGAAAGCCGGCGCTTCGTTAAGGAAATCCGTGAGAGCATCACCATAAATATTAACGTCGGTATCTGGCGCGCGGTATTGCACATTAATGCCAATTTCATCACTCGGATGGCCAACCTGCTAATCATCATCGTCGGCTGCTACGAAATCATCTACCTGCGGACGTTGGGGGTCGGAGATCTGGTGGCCATCACCGCCTATGCAGGAAGGCTCTACAGTCCGGTAATCGCCCTGGTCACTATCAGCGACCTGATTAACTGGGCTATGGCAGCCATTGAGCGGATCTTCGAGACCCTGGATAGCGTACCCAGCGTCCAGGAGCCTGACCACCCTAAGAAGTTAGGCAGAATAGAGGGCCATGTGGAGATGAGGAATGTCTACTTCGCTTACGAACCTACGGAAATGGTGCTGCGGAATATTAATCTGGAGGCCAAGCCTGGCGAGGTAGTGGCCCTGGTCGGGCCTTCCGGCGGCGGCAAGACCACACTTGTCCACCTAATCCCCCGCTTCTACGACCCTACCTCCGGCCAGGTATTGATTGACGGTCATGACCTGCGCGACGTGGCGCTGCGCAGCCTGCGCCAGAATATCGGTATGGTTATGCAGGAAAGCTTCTTATTTGCCGGCAGTCTGCGCGATAATATTAAGTACGGCCGGCCCGACGCCACCGACGAGCAGGTGGTGCAAGCGGCGATAGCTGCCAATGCCCACGACTTCATTATGGAATTCCCCGATGGCTACGAGACGCGGGTCGGCGAGCGCGGCGCCCGCCTCTCCGGGGGACAGCGCCAGCGGATAACCATTGCGCGAGCTATTCTCTCCGACCCGCGCATATTGATACTTGATGAGGCCACCTCGGACTTAGACTCTGAATCCGAGGCGCTCATCCAGGATGCACTGGAAAAGCTAATGGAGGGGCGAACCACTTTCATTATTGCCCACCGCCTCTCAACGGTCACACATGCCGATAAAATCTTAGTGATCGACGATGGACACATCGTCGAACAGGGGACCCACGCCGAGTTAGCCCACGCCGGTGGAGTATATGAGCGGCTATGCAAGGTCCAATTCAAAGAGCCTCAGCAGTCAGCTTAGCTGCTCAGCCAGCGGAATCCCCTCACCACGGAGCATCCGTAGTTGACAACAATGTACATAAGAACTCATCAGTGGTCGGTATGGCTGGCGTTAGCGACGGTGACAATGGCCGCACTCCTGGCTTGGCGCTCAGTAGTCGCCAGTTCTGGTCACACACCATCCACCAATAAGCCGGTCGCCAGACCCCAGGCCGTAGCTGCGGAACTGCGTGGAGTATGGAGTGGCTACCGAGTTGAGCCGGACTGGGACACGGCGATGCAGAAGCTTAGTGCGGCGAATTTCAACGCCGTCTTCCCTTACGTTTGCAGCCCCGGTATCGCTTACTACCACAGCCAGGTGCTCCCAGTTTCCCGATTTGCCCGCGACCACGACTACCTATTAGAAGCTGTAACCGCCGCACACAAGTACAATATCGCCGTGCACGCGCGGACTTTGACGCTTGAACTGCTGTTCGCTGCTGAGCAGACCAAATCCGTCTTCGCTGCCACCGGGCGGCTGATGAGTAACTCCCAGGGAGAAACTGCCCCATGGCTGTGTCCCACTGACCTTCGTAATCGGCAACTCCTGGAAAGAGCCGTTACCGAGCTGGTCACAAACTACGACATTGAGGGGCTGCAATTTGACTATTTGCGCTACCCCGGGTGGGACTACTGTTTGTGCCAACGATGCCGACAGCGATTTACTGCTGATACCGGAGCTCACATCACCCGGTGGCCGCAGGATGTCCTGCCCGAAGGGCCATATGCCGTGCAGTTCAACAGGTGGCGTCAGCAGCAATTAACCGACTTGCTCTGTGATCTTGTAGCCACAGCACGCGCGGTCCGACCAGATATATCCATCTCGGCGGCGGTTTTCCCGCGCTGGGAGGAGCACAGAGAGAGGTTCGGCCAGGATGTTGCCAAGTGGGTAGAGCGTGGGCTGCTGGATTTCGTTGCCCCGATGAACTACACCACGGATCGCCTGGATTTCGCCACGTGGCTGCTGACCCAGCGCAAGGCAATTGCGGGCCGCGTTCCGCTGATGGTAGGTATGGGGCCTCTGAGTGATGCCTGCCAATTTGACGGCCCTGAGCAGCTTGCCGAGCAGATTCAGATCGCCCGCAGCTTCGGCGCGGGCGGCTTCATTGTCTTCAAATACACCGACCAGTTCGCGCAGGAATATCTGCCTTATCTGGCCAAAGAGACCACGGCTATCGGGGCAAGCCCTTGAGCTGGCTGCTGCGCTCACGAACAACGGGCGGCTTTACCACTTGCCCGCCGGCTCTCTTGAACTCGGCTACAATCTTAGCTCCGGGACCGCCCTGCCAAAACTCTTTGCGCTTGAAGGCGCCGGGGAAGTAGTCAGTATCCAAAACCAGGGTATCTACGCGCCGCTGGCCGTCTGCTGTCAGTAGAGCCTCGTGCAGAAATTCTGCGGGCCACGGGAGCTTGGTGTCAATGATGACAGTAGCCGGCCCGTACTTCTTCCAACACTCAGCTACTGTCTCCTTGCTCCAGGTCAAAACAACCGTCTTTGTCCCTGCCGGCAGCTTGGGCGAGCCCCAATGAAAGGGCTGTGCAGTACCAAGTGATGCCTCAACGCCAGATGAAGCTGTGAAGGCAATCTCTTTCTTCTCTCCAGGTTGAAGTACGGTTAGCTGGTTGCCTGTGGTGACAGAAAGCGGACGAGCAGCCAGCAACACCTTCGCTTCGGTGTCATCCACGCGGGTGACTGTAGCCTCGTCGCCCACGACCTCCAGTCGCAAACGCCCCTCGCCTACCGGCAAATTAATAATGGTCATCTTGTGCCAAGTCTGCGGCATCTGCGGTCGCAGGAAAACCCGCCCACTGGCCGCATCCACCTCCATACCAGTCAAATAATACAAAATCGCCTCGGCGTTTATACCGCCCTCCCAGGGCCGGACGCGATGCTGGCCCCATATCTCGTCGCTGGGCCGATTATCCGCCTCGTTCATCTCGGCGAACCCACCGGACTTCTCAGCCGCCCGCAACACTCCTCGCAATGCCACCTCAGCGGCCGGATGACCAATTGTAGCCAGCGCATACAGCGTATAGCCCGGTATCATTGTCACATACGGCTCGAACCTTGGGGTGGTTTTCGGCGTAGCATCGGGCTGCCACAGATATTTCAAGGAGTTGAGCACATTGCACTGCTGCTGTTCCGTGGAAGGAGAGTAGCCAATCCACAGTGGGCGCAGATTGATCGGCGCAAACGGGTTGGGCTGGACCTGGTCAGACAGGTCGGACATCGCCGGGGCATAGTAGCCTCGGTCCTGCTGCCAGTAGTATCTTTCCGTCGCCTGCTTGACTCTCTGAGCACGGCGCCGATAGTCGGCCGCCTCGTCCTCGCTACCCATTGCCTCGGCCATCTCGGCAAGCGCCTCCGCCGCCGCAACGTACTCAAACGCCGAGTCGGCCGAGCGCGTTTCCAGGTTCACATACAACTCCACGTCACGCCCGGCTTGAAACAGCCGATATCCGGGAAAACGATAGGTCTCATCACCATGGAATGGTAGCAAGCCACGCTCGTCAACGGCCTGTCCCAACAGACAGCGGCGCAGCATCGGCCAATGACGGCGGATAAGCTCCAGGTCGCCGCTTCGCCGATAGTACCAATAGTGCTGCAAGATGACAAAGCTGGAACTTTCTGCCGGTTCAACGGGCACTTGTGACCAATCAACCTTTGCTGTATCTTCTACATCCAGATCCAGTGGCAGATTGTTACCAATCTTACCCTTCACCGCACAGCCCCGGAAATGGTACTCCAGATGCCGGCGCACCGATCCAAAATCGCCGACAGCACTGAGATAGCGCACTGGCCCGTTGCTGTCGCGAATCCAGGTATAGGTATAGCCATCCATCGGCGAGTAGCCACCAGCCTGGGCCTGCTGCACGGCACACAGATATTTGGAGATGGTAAGCAACTCGCCGACTTCGGGCTGATTAGGAGTCTCGACAATTACCGTGTGTTTGTGCCAGTCCTGCCAGTAGCGGTAAGTGTCCTCAAGCAAATCAAAACCACGTTGCTCAACATAAGTAGCTAACTCTTGAGCATAGTCTGCATCAGTAGCAACCGCCATGTAAGCCAGCTTGACAAAACTTTCGCCCGGCTGCAGTGTCCCTAAGTCGCACCTTAGCACCGAGGTATCTTCGCTCATCGGGCTTGGCCGGGCACAACTGTCCAGGTTATCAGGCAAAGAGATATCCGGCTTGCCGACCTGGACACAGGGACGAGCGCCCACGAACCCTGCATGCATGATACGGTTACCCCGTTGTATTCGCAGCCCCCCATCGGCTTTCTCGCTTCCCACTGCGCTGAAGGCCAGCGCAAGCGCTACCCGGCGTTGCACCTGCTTACCCCTGTTGCTTACAATCATAATTCGGCACAATACCGCCAACTGCGGCGGGGCGAAATCGTAAGTGGTCAGAGACAGTCCATCGGCGCTAAGCGATTCAGTGTTGACGATCCCCGCCGGTTTAACCCACCGCACCTGCTGGGTGCTCCATGCCGCAACTTCCTCACCGCAGTACACCAGAGGCACGATATCACCCAGGAAGGTGCCCTTCTGATAAGTCGGCCCGATGACGTTGGTCAGTGTGCCCAGCGGATAAGTGACACCTTCGTATGCAAATACCTGGCCATTGCCGATAGGAAAGGCCGCCAAATCCGAATAGCCGGGCCACTGCTCGCCGGTCAGGTCCACTTCCTGCTGCCAATGCTTGAAATATTCAGTCAGCCATGGATGTGCACCAATAAATTCGCTGGCCGCCGGCGCCTGATGCGTACGATTGTAACGGACCGGACCACAACCAGCAATTGCCAAAATCAGGACCACTGCTGTTGTGAACAATACGTTTTTGCTCACGGAAGCAATATGCATTTGCCTCGTCTATCCTCAGACTCAATGATAATGGTGAGCTACATTTACCCTGATTTTACCTCTATTGAGCGGCCATTATCAGTAGAGCATTGGAGACCGCCCGCAGGCTGCCGTCGCGCGGGTGGTTAAGCACCTGGTCACCCTGAACAACGGTGGTGGAGCCACCCCCGTCAAGATTCATAGCATCACGGGCCCCGAGCTTGATTAGGATCTGAGCAAGCTCGTGTAGCGTTACGCCCCCGCCCGGCTTGCCCGGAGGTGTTTCCACAGCCACGAGCATAAGCAGACCGTCCCGGGTGATAGCGACGGCCGAACGCGATGTAGCCGCGGCGGCTACATCCCTACCGAACATCTCCGGCGCGGCTGTGACATAAGGGCGCCCATCTTTGACCAGGCGGGGACCTGCGCCGAGGGCATAGGTAAGCTTCTTCCACTCGGGCTTGGTCCGTAGTTGTGTCCAGACTCCCTCCCCCTCATGGACCTTCTGAAGAAGCGAAGCATATCGCCCAGATCCCGAGATCACATATCCTGTGGGAGGAATCCTCACCGGTTGAGCCTGGGTGTACTTAGCCACAACAACCGCCTCATCTGAGACCACCAGGCGAGTACATCCTCCCACGGCTGGCAGTACCTCGCCCCAACGTGGCGTATATATCACCAGCCCATGCGAGTCATCATGCCCGCGATTTATTCCATCCAGCTCCAGGTAGCCGTGGTCGCTAAAATAGAGTCGACCATCGAACGACAGGCGATCCATCAAGAGCTCGCCGTCGGCTGTTATGCCCAAGGCAGTGCGATGGAGGATAGGATGCTTGATCCATTCACCATCAATGACCAGCAGGCCTAACGGCGGTCCCTCTCCCGCAAAAAAGCTTCCGTTCAGAGCAGCAATGGCCCCGTGTTGACGGGCAATGTGCAATACCGAGCGGCGGGAATGTACTGTCGGCCCGGCCAACGCCAGGCGTACCTCCAGGCCTTCTCCGTCAGGATCGACCTTGAGCACGTATACATCAACTGGCCCTCGTGGCGTGCGAAAATTGCGCAGTTGCCAGCGACCTGCGCTGGGCTTGACCAGTGGTAGCGGCTTTCCCACAACCGCCTTAGGCGGCGGCTTGCACAGATCAAGCACAATGCGTGGCGGATCCGGCAAAGCAAAAGTATCCAACTTATGCCAGCCAGCCGTCGTTATCACCAGCCGGGTAAATCCGTCTGATGTAGTTGACTGGGCGATCCGTGAAACAAGCGGATTATCAAAAGTTAGCAGGCGCAGCTGTCCCCCCGCGGCGCGTCTGGTTGCTGGTCGGGGAATTTCAATGGTAACTGCATGCCCATCAGTTGACCACTGGTAAGCAACAGATCCACTGAGGTCAACCACCACCCGCGTCTTATCAGGATGCTCGCCTAAGCGGATATTCTTGACCTCCGCCCCAGGCAGACTCAGCTTGATCGTCGGCTCACCCTCCTGGGCCGGAGTAACAGCAAAATCTATATCAAATACCCGCGCCAGCGGCCCCAACGGGATCAGCAGTTTACCATCCACCTGTTGCGGAACAGGCCCTTCAAAAGTTGCTTCGCCCGTCTGATAGTGGCTCTGCCCTACGGTGACCCGCAACGAGTTCTGATACGCACTCAGCCGGTAGCAGTCTGGCGGTTCAAGCTGTTCTACGGTGATTCCCAGATTTCGGCGAATGAACGCAGCCGGCAGACGGGCAGTCTTTCCATCCCACCGCGCCGGCGGTATGCACGGGAGTCGCCGTGAATTGATGGTGATCGAAGTAATCGGCGAGGAGGTCCCTTCAGCGCCGACGTTGGCGGACGTACTGAAGCTGAAAAGGATTAGGACGACGGCAGTGAACAAATAACGCTTATGAAGGTAGCCGATCATCTGTTGTGTCAACGATGAGTGTGAAGCTGTCGGGCAAAACACTTACGAATCCCGCTGGCGGCAGTAACGTAGATACTCCAGAGCCACAACCGTCGGCGAGACATTGCAATAAGTAGCAATGCGATCAATGATGCGGTTGACCTGCTGGTCGTGCAACTCTTCGTCATCGGGGGCCTCTTTGCGGGCTGCCTGTTCGACCTGATAAGCCTTCTGGATAGCCTCCATCATCAACCGGGCCAGGTCGGTACCCCGGGCTCGGGCTCGGGTGCCCGTGAAGATAGCCATGACGCTTTCTGCTCCCTGCCGCCAGATCGTACGTGCTTCTTTCTGGATCGTCCTGGTACGCGCCCCGGCTGCGACCTCTTCCACCCCAGCCATCTCGCGCTCTTTGATCCGCTCCCAGCTTGCCACAGTGACGCCGGAAATAACACGGATGTCCAAGCGGCGGCCGGCAACCTGCTCCAGCAAGTCCTGCAGCAGCGATTTGTTCTGGCTGGTCCGGATATAGCCAGCATGGTGCATCTGCGCTGGCTCCAGGCCAACCACCAAAATATCCCCGTCCACTGTCAACGGAGTGACAGCATCTACCGCCTCCCACAGGGGGGGCTTAAGATCACCTTTGTGGAGCAACTCCGTCATCTGCTTCCATAGCTGCTGTGCGTTTAGCTCTCTGGCCATTGGCTTAACCTCCCAAATCTAATTTGCGCCTACCTCCGCTGACATTGACAGAGTTGGCCGACTTTTGTACTATCGCACTGGCACAGTATTTCTCGTTGACGAATTATAACACAAGGTCAGGGGCGTGTAAACGCTGGGACGGGAGCTACTACATGCTCGTGCTAAAAAAGCAGAACCGCACCAAAATTGTGGTTACCATAGGCCCAGCCTCATCTAATGAAGCCACTTTGCGCGACATCTTTGAAGAGGGCGCTGACGTTGTACGCCTCAACTTTTCCCACGGCAGCCATAGTGACCACTACAATTACATCCGCACGGTGCGCACCGTTGCGAACCAGTGTGAGACGCATATCGCCGTTATCGCCGACCTGCAAGGGCCAAAAATCCGAACTGGTCCCCTGAAGGGGGGCAAACCGGTAGAGTTGACCAGTGGTCAGGAATTGGTGATCACCACCGAGGATATCTCCGGCACCAGTCAGCGTGTCAGCACCACCTATCAGGCCCTACCCTCTGACGTAAACAAGGACGATCGAATTCTTCTGGATGACGGCGCTCTGGAACTGGAGGTGTTGAGAACTACTCAAACGGAGGTCTACTGCCGGGTTGTTGTCGGCGGAACTCTGGGCGAGCATAAGGGAATCAACCTGCCGGGCGTAAGGATCAGTGCCCCTGCGCTGACCGAAAAGGACCGGGATGACCTGTGCTTTGCCCTGGACAATGAAGTTGACTACATAGCGCTCAGTTTTGTGCGCAGTGCCCAGGACATCCGTGAGCTGAAAGCACTTATTAGCGAAGCAGACGCCGAAGTTCCCATCATCGCCAAGCTGGAGAAGCCCGAAGCAATCCGAGAGCTTGAGGAGATAATCACCGAGGCCGACGCTCTTATGATCGCCCGCGGGGACCTGGGCGTAGAGCTGCCTCCCGAAGAGGTACCCATACTTCAAAAGCAGATAATCAACCTCTGCTCCCGGATGCGCAAACCCGTAATCACAGCGACGCAGATGCTTGATTCAATGCGTACAAACCCCCGTCCCACCCGTGCGGAAACCTCGGACGTGGCCAACGCTATACTTGATGGCACTGACGCGGTGATGCTTTCGGGCGAGACCGCTATCGGCAACTACCCAGTTGAAGCGGTGGCCATGATGCGTCGGATTGCCGCCTTCGCCGAACAGCAGCAACTTGCCGGTCAACACCTGCGCACGGAAACGGCCGCAATCTCTGAATTTGTAGATTTCGCTGATGCGCTCAGTCGGGGAGCAGCGCGTATTGCCGAACGGGTCCAAGCCGAGGTCATAATCGCCTTCACCCAGTCGGGCTCCACCGCCCGCCTGGCCTCCAAGTGCCGGCCACGCTGCCCCATCATCGCCGCCACCCCCCTGGCGACAACCGCTCGCCGGGAGTAGTGAAGTCTGGTGACGTGATGATTATCACCGCAGGCAGCCCTATCGGCGTACCGGGCACTACCAATATGATGAAGCTGCAAGTGGTCAGTTAAAGGACTATCATGCAGTGGCGCTGGTTGTCAGAAGAGATCCCTTATACCGGTCGCGAACTGCGCTCTGGCTGGATCGCCAAAGTTACTGCTATTGAAGGCGACGCCATAGTTGGCTTCATTGGGCCGTGCGACGTGCCGCTGGAGCATATGGTGGATATGGAGGACGTCCGGCGGGGTATGCCTATCAAGGCCGCTCGGATGCTGCATTTCTTATTGGAAGACTTCAATACCGACCTGGCCCGCACTGTCCTGCGTCAGCGCCTGTTAGTCTGCCGAACCGCTGAGTTACTCAACCAGGCTACAAACGAGCACGTACGCCGCGACGGTGATGACCTGTTTGTGGGCGAGCGCAAGCTTTCGGTATCTATTGCCACTACCTCACCGACCTCTGCCCTGATTCATTTGGGTCTGAATATTGATCCAAGCGGCGCACCCGTACCAGCAATCGGCTTGGATGAACTGGGCATATCTGCACCTGAGGCGGCCGTGCAGATTATGAAAGCTTATGTCCAGGAAATTCAATCAATTGAGGCGGCACAACGCAAGGTCCGTAGTGTGCCATAACTGAAGTAGCCCACCTTAGCCTTAGCACAAATTAGCTCTTGAAGGTTCACAATTGCCTAAAACTCCCGAGTCGCAACTTACTGCTCCGATTTGCGAAGTCTTCACCTCAGCCCAAGGCGAAGGTCCCTTGGTCGGGGTCCGCCAGCTATTTGTGCGTTTCCGGGGATGCGATCTGACCTGCTGTTACTGCGACAGCCCGCAGGCCCGCACGACCGACGGCCCGTGCAGTGTGGAGGAGACTCCGGGCACCGGCCGCTTTGCCCAGCAGGACAATCCCATATCAGTCTGCCAACTGCTGGAGATAATTGACCGCCAAGTCCAGACGGATAATGGTCTTCTCCACTCCGTCACACTGACCGGCGGCGAGCCGCTCCTGTATCCTGAATATCTCTATGCGC
>JALGTS010000336.1 GCA_029821255.1 Candidatus Zipacnadia bacterium | reverse complement strand
GAAGGATCCCAAGGTTGCCTTTGGCGATGGTTACATAGAGGGGAGCGTGCGCACCAAGATCGCCTTCGTCCCGGTGCGGATGCGTGTGGAACTTGTGCCGGAAGTCGCCGATGGTAAGCTGGTACTACACATCAAGGAGACCAAGGCAGGCAAGCTCGCCCTGCCCGGGATGTTCCGCGACAAGATTGAGCGTGCCATTGACGCGATGATCCAGCAAAAACTGGATCAAAGCGACCTGCGGCTAAAAGACATCACGGTCCAGCCGGGCTTGCTGACCATCACTGTTGCCTTATCACCGTTGCAGCCATCTGATTCCCGATAAGACTTGTCCCCCACCTCATAAGCTAACTGGCCTGGTCCTTGGTTACAGCGCGACCATTTGCCCGGTTTCAATTGACCTGAGTGCCGCTATTGAGACTTGCAGAGCAATCATACCATCCTCGCCGCCAGCAGCCACCGGTTTGTCCTCACGAATCGCCTCAGCGAAAGCGGCAATCTCCCGCTCATACATATTAGTGTCAAGATTGTTGAACACTTTGGTCGCGCCGTCCTCAGTCTGCACAACCAATTCGTCAAAGCCCCTAACTGTAATCAGGCCACCTGGGCCCAGGACATCCTCCAACACCCCGCTACTGACGCCGGGGGGTAGGCCCCAGCTTAGCGACAGGCTCCCTACCTCGCCAGAAGCAAACTCGACAAGAATCGTCACAGTATCGACTTGCGGGTCATAGTCGGCCATAAGCGAGGAGTCAGCCGACAGTGTCACTCCCGAAGCCTTGACACGCACCGGTTCACTATCAAATATCACCCGCCACTGGTCAAAGTAGTGACATGCCATATCAATGATCGGCCCTCCCCCCATCTCTTTGTCCATAATCCAGAGCTTGGGCCTGACCGAAATTCCACTGATATGACGGTAGAAGACCGGGCGGCCGATTATTCCGCTCTGAACCAGTTCACGCAGCTTCTGAACCTGTTCTAAGAAGCGCTTACAGAAGCCCAGCGCAAACTTGACGCCGCATTCCTGAGCCGCCGTCACCATCGCCTGACCGTCCTCCCATGTGACGGCAATGGGTTTTTCGCACAGGACATGGTAGCCCCGACGCATGGCGGCTTCACTGACGATGCGGTGAACACTACCAGGGATGGCCACCGACACCGCATCTATGCCCGGATGATTGAGGGCCTCGCGGTAATCGGTGTAAGCAGCATCAATTCCAAACTTCTCCTGAGCGGCAAGGGCGCGCTCCTTATCTATGTCACAGATGGCAACAACTTGGGCAGCAGGGACCTTTTGCCATTGCTCGGCATGCACTGTCCCTAAATCTCCCGCACCAATAACACATACTTTTAGCTGTTCCATAATTTCCTCCGGTAGCCTGCGCATTGCTGTTTCGCTGACCATTTCAATACAAAGCCAGTGCCAGCCCACATACTGCTGGGCCTATCTGCCTATATCGGAAAGAACCGAGCTAACTGCTGAATTGGAGCCGGCCGGTTGAATTTCTGGCAGAGGGCAAAGGGCTCAGCAAATTCCACTCCGCAGGCATTCCCATAGTATCGCGCTATGGTCTCCACAGTCTGGAAGATGTCAATACGATGGTGGTCCTTAAGATACTGATGTTGGCTCTGGTGGGCCTTCATGGCCTCTATCTTCAGGTGGTAGGTATCACCTATATCCACGTACAGCGAGGGTACAAAGCCGATTCCCATCTGCGGGCGATAGTAAAGAGTATAGGGAATCATAGATGATGCGGGATATTCACTCTCGTGGTTGGGGTTGCTTGCGTTCATACTGGCATCCATGGCAACCTCCGCCACTATGAGGTGATGACGGTGATAATCATTAGGCGGAGCCACCACCAGCAGATGGGGGTCAACACGGCGCACCAGATTGCGAAAAGTTCTCTCGACTTCCGCATAGTCATTGTGAAAGCGCTCCAGGAAGTCGTCATCACCGTAACCCAGCCATTCGAGTTTAACACCAAGTATCTGGCAAGATTGCTGCATTTCGCGATAGCGCGTCTCGGCCCGTTCTTCGGGAGTAGCACCCATCAATCCTCCCCTGTTTCCATTCAGGGCTACTGCGTTCAGGGCCACTGCTATCGTCACCTCAATGCCCGCTCGTGCCTGCAGGGCAGCAGTACCCGAAAACTTCTCTTCATCGTCGGGGTGGGCTATTACATACAGTACCCGTCTGTCCTCGCTCATCCAAGCACCTCCGTATTGTTACAGCACTATCTCCGGCGGACTGGCTGTCTCGCGATCAGTGATCACCACGAAGTCCTCCGCATCTTGCAAGTGTGTAACCGGGTAATCGTCGCCCGGTTGTCCCAAGACGGCCAGGCGCAGGACTGTGCGTGCCCAGTCGTACGGCCCATCGCTACGGCAGTATAAGCGAATACGACGGGCTTGTCTGATTTGCCTCATACCGATTGTATAGGCTCGATGGAAGAAACCCTCCAAGTTGCCACCAACCGGCACGCGGATGGCATTGATAGTGATGGTGAACTCATTGAGCTGAACCAAGCGAGGTTCGCTGTCCTTGACACCGGGCTCGGGCTCATTGAAGGCCACGTGGCCATGGATGCCGATACCCCCATAGCAGGTATCAATGCCGCCGGCGTCAGCCATTTGCTCGGCAAGTGTACTAATATTGTTTTCGTCAGGGAAAACAACCTGCTCAGCAGGAGGCGCCAAGCTCTCAGGGAGATGCGCAAAAAACAGCCGCTGCATATGTCCCTTGAAGCTGAGCGGATGGTCAGCCGACAATGCTCTGCCTTGGTCATCGGCATACTCATCCATAAAGAACAAATAGCAATTTTGCAGGCTTATCTGCTCATCCCGAATAATATCTACCAGCAATGGATA
>JALGTS010000335.1 GCA_029821255.1 Candidatus Zipacnadia bacterium | reverse complement strand
TCCGGTGTATCACCCCACTCACTGTCATTACAGTCGTTGTTCCAGATAATGCGGCGGGGCCGTTGGGCCGCTTGCTTACGAGCCTGCATCATATCAAACTCTCCTCTTGGGGTTGTCTCATTTGATGATGAGTTAGAGCTGTTTAATACCGACCCCGCTACCAGGATTGCAGCAACGATGAACCCGCCCAGACAAGTCAGTCACATCCTGAGGTGCTCTCCTATCAGCTATCTCTTAGATTAGCCTTCCAGCCGTTGTCGGCTCGCGGGGTCAGATCACCCCCTGATTATCCACGGTGACCCCGCCATTGTCAAGTGGCATGAGACTGTTGCTAAACCTGCCTGCCTATTATAGCCGGGGGAGCTTGAGGTCAAAGGGAGGTGGAACTGATGGCGCTGAACTGACCAAGTCACCTGCATACACCAATAGGAACATGACTACTTACACCGCAACGACCTACCCGCACTACCCTGATGTTTCTGCCGATAACAACGCCGGTGAGTAAGCGTTATCCAAGTTGCTGGTCCATCGCGAGGCAAGCAATGGCTTTCGGTCACCGTAAGGCGCGCAAGCCTTCATCCATCAGCACAGTCCCTCAGATACACCAGTATCATCGGGATCAATAGCGAACTTCCACTCAGCGCCCAGCGGCAGCAAAGTTACTTATTCTTCGGAGAGTTCGGTGGCCTTCTGCTTGCGTGCTTCGACCTCCTCTTGCCACTGCTGTAGCCTCGGATCAGGCCGCGGATCCTCCCGAATGTATACATTGCCCCCGCCCGCTGTTTCAACTCTAAGCAGTTCTCCATCTCCGGGAGCCAGGACAAATTCCACCACTGCACGGTTCCCGCGCCTGCGTAGAGGTAGAACTATCCACCTGCCCTCGTTCTTGTCAAATTTGGCTACCTTGGTGACGGTCACAGGGAAAGACAGGACTGCCCGTCGCCTGCTGTGGATCTTGCGGTTGGCCACCATTATGTAGCCATTGTCCTGCTTGTCCTTGAGCATCCCCAGGACCAAATCGGGCGTGGCGGTCTGCACCCAGTAATCCTCAGGAAGTTGCCCGGTGCCCTCGGGTAGTGGCGGAGTGTGAAATACGTCTACTGACTCCAGGCCTATCAGAATCGGGCCCAGTTGCTGCAGCTCCGTATTGATGGCAACAACATCTAATCCGCACGCCCTGAGCCGGGAGGTCCCCGGTTCAAACATAATGGCAGCAGTAAACCATTCAATGCCTTTGACGCCATAACATAGACTGGTATAGACGCTTTGCCGCAATTTCTCGGCATTGTCCGGCGGAGGTGGAGCAGTGATACTCCATCTCGGCGACCCGGCATCGACTAACTTCGGAACCTCGGGGTTAGCATTGACCTCTACCCAACGGATAAGCGGTATTCCGGCAGCCAGGGCGGCAATGCGATATTCTTCCAATATGGCAAAACGTCGCGGCCGCCAATCGGCCCACCACCATTGGTAAATGCCGGTGAAACTCAGCACTCGGGGATGGAACGTCTCCATGAAACTGTGCAGAAACTCCCCGGTCCCACTTGCCGCGTTAACATAGGCGGGGTGGTCAGGATCAGCCTGGTGAATGAGCTCAACCTGCTGTGCCACCTCCGCGAAGTCTTTGATCGCTGGCTCATCTCTGACGTAGTATCCCCAGTTTGCGGGATGCTCGATCACCCGGTCCACCCGGCTTGGCCGGAACAGCAGCTTCAGGCCATATTTGTGAGCCAGATCTAGTACACCCTCGTCATACCACATAACTACATTGAAGCCAGCCTGTGCAATCGCCTGCATCATTGCCTCATCGTCGGGACACTCCACCCCTTCAGCCCATCCTAACATAATGACAAATTCCGACATCTCCCATTCGGCAGTGGCTGGGCCGGCCACCATCACCACGAGCAATACGATCAGAATAGTGCGCAATATATGACATTCCTCCTTCAGACTGCAATTTCCCAAATGCTGTGTTACTGCATTAAGGCTTCTCTGCTTAGTGCACTAACTCACCCCGCTGTTCCAACTTTAAGCAGTTCGCCATCAAGGCTTCTCTGCTTAGTGCACTAACTCACCCCGCTGTTCCAACTTTAAGCAGTTCGCCATCTCCGGGGGCCAGGACAAATTCCACCACCGCACGGTTCCCGCGCTTGCGTACAAATAGATCTATCCATTTGCCCTCGCTCTTGTCAAACTTGACTACCTCAGTCACGGCCGCAGGCAAGGACAAAGTCACCTGTCGTGGGCTGTCGATCTCACGGTTAGCCACCATTATGTAGTCATTGTCCTGCTTATCCTTGAGCATCCCCAGGACCAAATCAGGCGTGGCGGTCTGCACCCAGTAATCTTCAGGAAGCTGCCTGGTGCCCTTGGGTAGTGGCGGAGTGTGAAATA
>JALGTS010000334.1 GCA_029821255.1 Candidatus Zipacnadia bacterium | reverse complement strand
GTTGCAGGCCCCACCCAGGTTATGTGGGCCATCCACGACGATGTGCGGCAAGCTCTGAAGGTGGCCAGGCGGCAGTGGGAAAAGGGGGACAGCCAGGTGTTGAGGACCCTGGAGGAGGTGGGAGCCACCATGCGGGACATGGTCTTCAAGGAGGAGAACATTTTGTTTCCCATGAGCCTGGAGACTCTTTCCGAGGAGGACTGGGGCAAGGTTTGGAGGGGGTTCAAGGAGGTGGGCTATGCCTGGGTGGAGCCCGGGGAGGGGTGGAGCCCGCCGGGGAGTGGGGGGGAGGTTGCGGATGTGGGCTCCCTGGATCTGGATGTTGGGTCTCTCACCCCCGAGCAGGTAAACCTGGTGCTCACCCATCTTCCCGTGGACATCACCTTCGTGGACGAGAATGGGCGTGTGGCTTACTACAGTGGGGGGAAGGATTTCCTCGGAGCCCTGGGGTTATTGGCCGCGAGGTCTCCCGGTGTCACCCCCCCAAGAGTGTGCACATTGTTGAGAGGGTTGTACGGGAGCTCCGGGAGGGTGTTCGTGATGTGGCGGAGTTCTGGATCCGGGTGGGTGGCCGCCTTATCTTTATCAGGTATTTCGCCGTGAGGGATGGGGCTGGGCGGTTCCGTGGCGTCTTGGAGGTATCCCAGGATGTGACGGATATTCAGGGGCTTAGGGGGGAGAAACGGCTCCTGGATGAGGAGCCCCAGGGATAAGGGTTTCAAACCCTTAACCCCTTAGTGGGGTTATGGGGTCTATCCGCGAGGTTTTAAGGGGGAACCTGCTGGTTTTCACGGTGGGGGATGTTCTCCGCCAGCTGAGTATGTTCATAACCTTTCCCTTCTTGAGCCTCTACGTCCAGGCCCTGGGTGGGGGGGTGGTGGAGATCGGGCTGGTTAACGGGTTGAGGCCTTTGTCCAGTTTTTTCCTCTACCCGGTGGCGGGGTATGTCTCGGATAGGTTTAGCAGGGTTAGGGTTGTGTGGGTTGTGGGGGTTGTCTCGGGGGTTTTATGGCTGTTGTTCGCCTACGCCCCTGATTGGAGGTGGCTGGCGGTGGGGAATCTTTTGATGGGGTTGATGGCTTTCTACTTCCCTGCGGCTAACAGCTTGATGGCGGAGTCCATCCCCAGGGGTAGGAGGGGGTTGGGTTACGGGGTTTGGCAGGCGGTGCCCATGGCTGTGGGGGTTGTGGCGCCCTTGGCGGGTGGGGCTCTCATAGGTGCGTGGGGGGTGGAGAGGGCCATGAGGTTTCTCTTCAGGCTTACCTGTGTGGTGAACCTGGGGATAGCGGCGATGAATAGGGCTTTCCTTCGCGAGGAGGGTGGGGGGAAGGCGGGGGGTGTGGGCGAGGGTTTGGTGGGGGTCTTGGTGGAGAGCTACCGGGCCTCGCTGGAGGTCTTGCGGGGGTTGCCGAGGGGGTTGAGGGGTTTCGCGTTTATGCTGGTTCTGGGTTTTTTCTTCAACAGCATGGTCTCGGGGTTCTGGGTGGTCCACTTTGTGGGGGTTCGGGGTTTCTCCGAGGTGGAGTGGGGGAGGGTCTTGATGGCTGCCTCGGCCTTAAACGTGGCGCTGCTGCTGCCTGCGGGGGCTGTGGTGGATCGTGTGGGGGCTGCGAGGGCTTTGACTGCGGCGCTGGCTGCCTCGGCCGTCCCCGTGGCCCTCTTCCCCTTCCAGAGGAGGCTGGCGGCCATCACCCTACTCCTACTATGGGTCTCGGTGGCCAATAGTTTCTTGATGGCGGGGGCGCCTGCCTATATGGCGGGGGCCACCAGTCCGGAGAGGCGGGGGACGGTGATGTCGGCTCTGGGGCAGGGGATGCTTTTGGTGAACTTGAGGGGTGGGGGGGCGGGGGGGCCTGGTATGGGGGCTTTGTTGACCCTGCCTTCGGTGTTGGGGAGCGTTGTGGGGGGGGTTTTTCTACGGTTGGAGGCCTGAGTCTCTTTGGGTTCTCTATGGGGTGGCCTTGGCGGTGTCGGCCTGGGTGGGATACAGGAGCCTGGATAGGGGGGTTTAAACCCCCGTTTTTGATCGTTTTCTGGGGTGCATCTGGCTTGTTTTAGGCTTCTTCCAGCCTCTGGGGGCCGTGGAACGGCTGGGATGGGTGACCCCCCCTCCCCCCCTCTGTGGCTGAAGGCCGTAAGGGGTTTGGGGTAGGTGGTTCTATGGGTGTTGAGCTCTGAGTGGGGTTTTTGGTGCACCAAGCTGGGGGGCCTTTTGGGTGGTGTGCTGGGTGTAACCCATCTTCTGTTTTAGGCGGCATTCGGCTATGCGGGCTACCCGCGCCCCCCGTAGGTGGGTTTCGGCGCCTATTCGCCCTTGCACCCTGCGGGTTGGTCGTCTCACCCATCCCCGTAGCGTCCTCACCCCTACTCGGGGATCACGGCGTGCCACGGGGGGTCTCGTTTCTGTCCATTGCCAAGGGTCTCCCCTTACGCCTCGCGGCGTCGCAGTCCTACGCGGTGGATGGAGTTTCCTCAGGCCTTGGGGGCCCGACAGCCGCCCCCCAGCTCACCAAGGAGATTTGGGGAAAACCAGAATAAATAGGTAGTGAA
>JALGTS010000333.1 GCA_029821255.1 Candidatus Zipacnadia bacterium | reverse complement strand
ATACCGGTCGCGTGCATCGTATGGGAGAGGTTGACGATGGCGACGCCACTATGGACTGGATGCCCCAGGAAAGCGAGCGGGGTATTACCATTACCTCAGCGGCAACCACCTGCCAGTGGCGCGACCACCGTATCAACATCATTGATACTCCCGGTCATGTTGACTTCACAGTGGAAGTCGAGCGCACTATGCGCGTCTTGGATGGATTGGTCCTGGTTGTGTGTGCGGTCGGGGGCGTGCAAGCGCAAACAGAGACTGTTTGGCGGCAGGCTGACAAGTATCGCGTTCCACGGATGGTCTTTGTCAATAAGATGGATCGTACCGGCGGCGACTTCCACGAAGTTCTCCATCAGATGCGGTCGGCTCTGGGCGCGGACGTGGTTGCTACCCAGATACCAATCGGTTCAGGGGACAAACTTGAAGGAATCATCGACTTGGTGAGGATGAGAAGCATCCGCTGGAGCGACGAGTTGGGGGTGGGGATGGAATACGGGCCCATCCCGGCAGATTATGAGAATCTGGCCGGGAAGTTTCGTGACTACCTAGTTGTGTCGCTTGCCGAGATCGACTCAGGCATCGAAAAGAAGTTCTTTGCCGAAGAGCAGCCTGCTGAAGCAGAGATTCTGGCAGCACTGCGCGAGGGTACTATCAATGGTAATCTGGTACCGGTAAGCTGCGGCTCGGCTCTGAAAAATCGCGGCATTCAGCCGCTACTGGACGACATTGTGGACTTTTTGCCCTCACCCCTCGATGTGCCCAGTATCCAGGGCAAAGATCCGAAGACTGGTCAGGCCCTGCTGCGCACTGCTGACCCGGAAGAACCCTTCGCTGCACTGGTATTCAAAGTGGTTAGCGATCCATTTGTTGGGCAACTGTCCTACACGAGAGTGTATTCCGGGCAAGTTGAGAAGGGCAGAACAGTCTATAATCCTACTGCCGGCGCCAAGCATCGCATCGGTCGGCTGTTGCGGATGCATGCCAATCGTTGCGAGGAGATTGAGCAGGTCTGGCCCGGCGACATCGTAGCGGTTGTTGGGATGGATAATGCTAGTACCGGCGACACCCTTTGTGATCCTAACGAGCCTATTGTGCTGGAAAAGATAGCCTTCCCTGAGCCGGTCATCACTATGGCGATTGAGCCGCGGACGACTGCTGACGAGGATAAGCTGGACGACGCGCTGCGCATCCTGACTATTGAAGACCCAACCTTTGACACTCGGGTCAATCCGGAGACCGACCAACGAGTAATCGCCGGAATGGGCGAGTTGCACTTGGACATCATCAAAGACCGCCTGCTGCGGGAGTTCAAGGTAGAAGCCAATCTGGGCAAGCCGGAGGTCTCCTACAAAGAGACGGTTACTGCCCAGGCCGTCGGCGAAGGCCGTTTTGTCCGTCAAACCGGCGGTCGTGGCCAATACGGCCATGTTGTCCTGCGCGTCTTGCCAGCTGATCCAGGTAGTGGCCTGGTATTCAGCAATGAAATCAAGCGGGGCGCCATTCCGCCTGAGTTTGTTCCTGCCGTAAAAGATGGCGTTGAGGAAGCCATGCTGTCAGGTAGCATCGCTGGATACCCAGTGGTGGATGTGCAGGTGGTAGTTACCGATGGCTCTTTCCATGAAGTTGATTCCAGTGATCACGCCTTCCGCATTGCTGCTAATAAGGCCTTCCGCGATGCCTACGAAAAGGCTCAGCCGGTGTTGCTGGAGCCTATAATGGCCGTCGAGGTAGTCACGCCGGAGGATTATATGGGCGAAGTCGTCCAGGATTTGACGCAACGGGGCGCCGACATCGAACAGATGCGTGCGACATCAGGGCAGACCCGAACCATCAATGCGCTGGTGCCACTGGCGGGTATGTTTGGTTATTCTACTTCTTTGCGCAATGTTACTCAGGGGCGTGGCACCTATGTAATGGAGCCGCACAGCTATCAGCCCTGTGAAAGTACGAATACTCATTGACGGTAGTCTGGCAACTGCGAACACTTAGGAGGTATGCTGGCCATGGCTAAGGAGAAATTTGAGAGGACCAAGCCACATCTGAATATCGGGACAATTGGGCATGTAGATCACGGCAAGACCACGCTGACTTCAGCGATTACCAAGTGTCTGGCGGCGTCCGAC
>JALGTS010000332.1 GCA_029821255.1 Candidatus Zipacnadia bacterium | reverse complement strand
CTACATACTTGTCTATGTCTATCAGGTCGCGCCGCGCCGCTGGAATCTTGGCGGGGTCGGGGTATTCTTCGTGGCGGTAAATAGGCTGCAATGACCCGTGTTGGAAATCGTCCAGGAGACGGGGCCAGAGTTCTTCAGCTTCTCCGATCACTACCGAGTCCATATGCTGCAGGGCCTCTTCCGGTAGAGCCGAGGCATGCATACCGCCCATAACGACTGGCACACCCTGTTGGCGGAAGCGGTCAGCGATCTGATAAGCCCGGGGGGCAGTGGCGGTTATGGCGGTGAGGCCGACCAGGTCGGGTTTCTGATCAAAGTCGACCGCATCAACGCTTTCGTCAGTGATGGCGACATTGTGCTTCTCGGGAGTGAGTGCGGCTACCGTCATTAGACTCAAGGGAGGGAATAACGGCTGGCCCAAGCGACTGGGATCACCCTGATAACGTGCCTTCTCGGGTGCAATCAAAAGAATTTCCATGCTTGTGACTCCTTCGTGTAAGCTGAAGCTTACCCAAGCGTAATGGCAGAAATACCCCACCTAGTAGCTTTACTGGGAACTACCGTTGACTAGCCTGGGTGCAGCCAGTTGTCATCCTGGTATTGATCAGCCAGCCCGCAGTACACCCCGCTCTTCGTCCACAGCTCGTCGGCGATCTCCTGCCACTCTTTAGCTCGCTCTGCGAGCAGTGGGTGAAGCTCGTCTAGTATGGTCTGACCTTCCTGAGTAGAGTGTGCCTCGGTAGTTTCTACCGCCTCTTTGAGTACTTCAGGATGGTCAACAATTTGGCAGGGAGCCAGGGGGTTATGCTCTTTCTCGCGCTGACCTTGGCGTATTTTGGCAAAGAAGTCGCTCTTCAAAGCATCTAGCAGCGGCGTCTTTGAGTCAGTATCGTGGATATTGTGTGCTGAGTAGAGCATAAAGACACAGGGGCAAATGTCCCCTTGGTGGGTGATGTGCATATAGCCGTTGGGCCGGCCAGCGGCAATGCACCCTTTTACCAATGGGCCGGAGTTCCAGAAATCGGCAATAAAGATGGGCCGAGTCGTCAGCCACTCCCACGTCTTCTCCGCCATCCGCTTTCTCTGTTCAGGTGAAATCATCAGTGATAGGTCAGGCTCCCGGCCGACTGGTACGTACATAAAATACCACACCACGCATAGAAGCAGCCCTTGTCCATCAGCATCTCCACGAACTCGTCGGAGCCGACCACGTCTACGTTCTTGGTAGTATAGGTCACCGAGGCGCCGAAGAAGGCCTCTTTTTCGTGGAGAGTGTCCATGGCATTCATTACCTTATTGAAGACGCCCTCGCCACGGCGCGCATCGGTCTCAGCGCGGAAGCCTTCAATACTAATGGCTGGCGTGATGTTGCCCAGCTCGGCCATTTCGCTGGCCATTTGCTCGTCAATCAATGTGCCATTGGTGTACATCAAGAAGACCATGTCATCATATTGATCGCACAGGTCGCGTATGCCGCGGTCGCCGCCCGGAATCCGATCCCAGTATAAAGTTGGCTCGCCGCCGGATATGGTGATGAACCGGCAGCCCCACTCTCTGACCTCTTCAATGATCTTCTCCATATCCTCGTAGGTTAGATTGGGCTCGCGGTGGCCGTAAGCGCCCGCATAGCAGCCGACGCAATGCAAGTTACAAGCGGCCAATGGCGATATGACCACGAACGAAGGGGGAAAGAGACCGTGCTCTTTTTCGAATCTTCGCCTCTGCCGGTAGCCGTCCCAGGCGTGATTAACAAAAAGGTTGACAAAGCCCTGGAGCGTACTGCGATTGGTATCGCGCACAATCCGGCGGATTAATTCAATTGCCGGGTGGTCATGGTCCATTGCCCACTGAAGCTGGCTGAGTTGCTTGCGATGGCCGTGTGTCGGGGCCAAGTACTTGCCGATACGGGCAATAGTGCCCAACCGTCCTATTAGCTTTTCCTCGTCGCCTGCCAGATTAACTACCGTGTTAACCAGTTGCTCTTTGATCTTAAGCATATTAGTACTCCCCCAAAATCATAATATGCCCGGCTCCCACATTCAGCGTTGTTGCTTTTTGCAGACGGACTCGATTAGCTGTTCGGCAGTGTGGTGAACATTGCTATGTTTCGGGGTTATCTGTAAAGCTCAGCAATTGCTGTGGCTACTGGTGTTACTACTACGTTACTCGCCGCTTATCATTAGTTTAGCACACTTGCTTGCAGCATGCAACCATAAACCGACTCGGGCCCCAATGTGCGCTTTACTATGCGATGCCGGCCTGCTCACGAATAACGATTTCTTCCCAAGTCTCGGCATTGTTTATGCAACCGGGATCAGGGGCATGAAAATCGCCAGTGTAGGCGTAGGCACGGGCTCGGCAGCCTCCGCAGACTTCGCGATAGTCACAGATGCCGCAGTGCCCTTTTAGTTGGTTACGATCTACCAGACTCTCTAACAGCGGATGATTGTGCCATACCTCAAGTAGACGGGTGGATGTAATATTGCCCAGGCTAACCTCGGGCATATATACACAGGGAGTTATTGTGCCGTCTGGTTGCAGGGCGCAATAAGCCCGGGCTACCCCACATCCGCCGATCATTTCCGCTAATATCTTGAGATTGCCTGCCCGGCCCGGGCCGGTGTGAGCCAGCGGTATTAAGTCAGATCGCTGGTGCATTTCGCAGATGCGCCCGAGCTGGGGAGCCGTTGCGCACATGGAACCCTTGCTGGCGGAGGCCGCATATTCGTACATCATTTCTAAGGCCTCTTCGCGCTGCCAGGGGTCTAAGTCTATCTCGGCGGCATTCTGTGTCCCCCGACCGCAAGGCACAAAGTTGAAAACCATCACCTTTGTACAGCCTAACTGCTCGGCCAATTCAAACATCTGCGGGAGCATCTGGTAGGTATCGCGGCTCATAGTGAAGGACATTACCCCGTTAACTCCGGCGGCAATTACATTGCGCAAGCCCGCAACGGCTCGCTCCCAGGCCCCGGAGATCCCCCGAAACTCATCGTGCAGCTCCGGCGTGGGGGCATCAACACTTACTGCTACATACGCGAAATCCAACTCCCGTAGACGCATGGCAAACTCTTTGGTAATGGTAGTCCCATTAGTATTCATTGACAGGTACAGTCCGTGCTCGGTGGCTCTTTCAGCTATGGCCCAGAAGTCAGGATCAATGGTCGGTTCCCCACCTGATAGCGACAGCGTGGGCACATAGCTGTCTGCAAGTTCATCCACCACTGCTAATTTTTCTGCCCGTGTCAGTTCATTGGTGGGTAATTCCCCTGGTCGCAGC
>JALGTS010000331.1 GCA_029821255.1 Candidatus Zipacnadia bacterium | reverse complement strand
GAGGAGGCCTTTCGGTATATGGTCAATGCTTTAGCCGAGGGCAGTTGTGATGCCCTGGCTGGAGGGGTGGTGGCGCTGCATATGCTGGCGCAGGATCGGCTTGATGATGCTCGCTCGGTCTTCCGTGTCCAGCGTAGTGGCGATGCGTTAGCCTGTCTGTACGCTCATACTGCCACTGCTGGAGTCCGGAAAGCCGAAGGTGAACTGGCCGAGGCGATGGCCCTTGCTCAGCAAGCGTGGGGATTCTGGGAAGAGATGCCTGAATGGACAAAGACCGAAGCTGTGCGCCAGGATGTTGTATCGTGGCTAACGGAAATCGCCGAGACTGCTGTAGACGCTGCCAACAAGCCGGTTAGGCAGGATGCCGAGGAGTTGCTCTTCCGGCTGGGTAAAGCTACCTCTGTCGCTGATAATTGTTAGTACCGACTGTACCCCCACTTGCAGATTCCTCAGGTCTTATGATCTATTTGTCTGTTCAAAACGGGGCAGGTTATTTGTGCTATAGCGCGAAAAATAGTAAAACTACTAATAGATTGAAGGTAACAGTCGGTGGGTAGGTTCAACCGGCGATTTCGGTGAAAAGCTGATTGGAGGAACACAACGTGCCTAAGGAGATTGATGTTCGCCCAATATTCACTCCTCAAGAGATCACCTTTCCCCCAGTACCGTTGTTTCAGTATCAGCGCGACCTGGGTGATGAGCTGGCGCGGGGTCTGACTGCCGAGGATGCGCTCAGCTTGTATGACTGCATGCTGTTCATCCGCGAATTTGAGGAGATGGTCGTTCGGCTTAAGAGCGGCAGATTTGAGGCTTTGCCTGACTATAAGTTCATTGGAGCAACTCATCTGTCCATTGGCCAGGAGGCAGTGGCCGCTGGTGCGATGTCGGCTATTCGTCCCGATGACTATATAACCAGCACTCACCGGGGCCATGGCCACTCTATCGCCAAGGGCGTTTTTTGGCTGCGGGCCCAGTCGCCTGAGAGGCTTGCTCAGTTCATTGGGCGCGATGTTGGTGATGCTACTGCTGACGAACTTTGGGAGATGGCTCTTCAGGAACACCTCAACCGCACTCTGGCGGAGCTGTTCGGTAAAGAAGAAGGCTACTGTCGCGGCCGTGGTGGTGGGATGCACATTGCTGACTTCAATATGGGGCATCTGGGGGCTAATGCCATTGTCGGCGGTTCGTATGGAATTGCCACTGGTGCGGCTATGGCCTGCGAGAAGCTGGGGAATGACCGTATAGTGCTATGCATGGTCGGCGACGGTGCCACCAATAATGGCATCGCTCATGAGTCGTACAATTTCGCCACGATGGCGCAGTTCAAAAATGGTACGCCGGTTGTGTATCTTATTGAGAATAACCAGTATGGAATGACCGGCCAGCAGCAGGGTGAGGTAACCGGGGTCAAATATTTGGCGCAGCGGGGTGCCGGCTACAATGATGTCAATATGCATGCCGAAGGCGTCAACGGTATGGATGTGCTGGCAGTGCGTGATGCCGTAAAGAGAGCTGTCCAACTGTGCCGTGGTGATCAGGGCCCGGTGCTGCTGGAGTGTCATACTTACCGCTATAAGGGCCATTCTCTGTCTGATAGTGGTGATAGCTATCGCAGCGACGAAGAGGAGGAGATGTGGCGGCAGCAAGATCCTCTTCAGCAGTTCCGTGCTCAGCTTCTCAAATACGGTGTCGCCACCGAACAGCAACTGGAAGCCCACGAGGAGCAGGCGGCTAAGCGGATCTATGACGCGACGATCTTCGCCGGGAATGCTACTGATCCTGACCCAGCCAGCATTTATGAGGGGCTGTTTACCGATACGACGACTGAGCAACTTGATGAAAAGTGGGCTACGCCGGAAGAACAGTTGCTAAAGAAGCCAGAGAAACGGAAAGGAAGCGGCACCCGCCAGATTCTGTATCGGCATGCGGTTAACGAAGGGTTGATTGAGGAGATGCTGCGTGACCGCCGTGTCATCCTTTACGGCGAGGACGTCGCTGACTACGGCGGAGCCTTCGGGGTCACGCGCGGCATTCTTGAGATATTTGGCCGCGACCGTATCTTTAATACGGCCATCTCCGAGGCAGCTATCGTTGGCACTGGGGTCGGAGCGGCGATGGTCGGCCTGCGCCCG
>JALGTS010000330.1 GCA_029821255.1 Candidatus Zipacnadia bacterium | reverse complement strand
CGACCAACACCGCTTTATCAGGAATATCAGCAAACCGCGACATCTGCCGGGCCAGTTGCTTGGTCGCTTGTTCCACATTAGCTTGCGGGTTTTCTAACGCCAGGGGAAGCTGGGGATTGAAGCCTCTTACCGGGGCAACATTAGGTGGGCGCTGCTTGTGGCCTGCGGAGACAAATGCAATAGCGTCAATCATCGCCTCAGTCGTCCCAATAGCTTCCAACCTGAGCAATTGTGGCTGGCTGTCGCGAATCATCACAGTGGCGATGGTACCGGCCCGCTGCAGCGGCATCCAGCCCCACTGGTAGTGCAGCGGCCAGCCACGGACTATTCCAATGGATTGCATCCCCTCCTGGGTGCCCAACGAAGCGGATAGGTTGCGATTGGCCCGGTCTGACCACACTCGGACCCATATCTGGTAAGTCCCTGAAAGTGTCTCCGGCGCTATGTGATAGACCAACTGGCCACCTGGCTTGACTACAGCTACTGCTCCTCTGGAGACCGCTGTCCCGCCTGTATATGTGGCGGCCCCCTCGCTCAAGGGTAATCCAGAACCTACGGTGGCCGCTGAAGCATACTTTTCAGCCTCTATGTAGGTTATTGGCTGAGCGCCAGCGACTGATACCACCAACAGTAAAGCTATTAGGCCCATATACTGCTCTGTTCTCAGCACTACTACATCACGCCCTTTCCAGTTTAATTATTGTAGAAGCCACCCTTATATTAAAGGAGTGCATTGAGGTCAAGATGGTGGCATGTTTGTGCGTTTGGCACTTGGCTCCGAGTTGACCGCTGTAGGTCTAAGGATGAAGCAGAGCTACGTTCCGGCCACCGTAGCTATAATATATTTCCTCGTACCAACCTCTATTCCCTTTTGGGCCGACTGTAGGACGCCAGGCAAAGCAATTAGGCATATCAGATTCAGAGTGTATTCTCAACGGATATGGAGACAACAAACGATCTAATAAGTGACACCGTCCCAATTCCAAACACAACTACCATCAGCTATTGCCAGTGATTGCGCGCATACGCAGTATCTCAGCGATCACTCTCTGACGGGCCTTAAGCGACCTCCGAGCCTCGGTAGGAGCGGCAAAGACGGTATTGACGGCCCGATGAAGCACAGCCATTGCCCTCTGCGCATCACTGCTGTGGCCCAAGTTTTGCGCGTCTTCGGCCAGCCGCTCAAGCAGCTTCAGTAGGTGGTAGTCCTCCTGCCCATCGCGCCATGCTTCCCAACGGCGTGAAGGTATAATATGCTCATCTCCCGCCCCCGGCACATTGTCAGAATGCGTGTAGACGGCATCATTGGGATCCCCAGACCTGGACGAGCCGTATATCCAAAACCCCAATCCCTCAAAACCGTCACGGAAGCACAGCCAGCCAGCTAACTTCGCCCAGTGCGGGCTGCGCCGACTCCAACCCCACACGCCGTTGTAAGACCATACCTGACACCCGGAGCTACGCAAGCTTTCCAACAGTTGTGGAGGGTATTCGTACAGTGTAGGACAGATAATCCCTATTTTGCCATAACGTTGCTCAAAGTAGCTGAATGCACTGCTGCGCACAGTACCTTGCATAAAATTAACGAATAGCTTGATGTCAGATGCGTAAGGGTAGCGGTGCGGGTCAGCGGATTGTAAGGCATCCGCAGCCGGTTCTACTATGTTAATCAACTGGGTAGCTTCCAACTCGTCGTAGAGGTAGAAGGCAAAATTGTCGGTGCTTATGCCATGCTGCTTGTCGAGATGCTCGGCAACATCGTTCAACCATTCGCAGAGGGCCGTTTTCCACCTCTCGGTACCGACGGGAATTCCCGAGAGCAGCTCGCGAGCCCACTTGTAACGAAACAGGAGATAGAAAACATAAAACTTGATCGGCTTGCCCTGGTAGAGTCGCTGCAGATCCTTGTCGAGGTTGGCGTAGTTTATCGGTTTGATGAGATGTCCGTTACTGTCAAAGGCTCCTTCTGCTGGCCATGGGGTAATCGTATGGTCAATAATGGTGTTGACTTTATGTCGGATTACATCTTGGACAGCCTCCTCACGAATGTCTTTTATCCGCTTTCCTCCCCAGTATGACCATACGTAGGAGTACAGCTCCAGTTGGTCAGGGATTTTGATGGGGTGGACGGTG
>JALGTS010000329.1 GCA_029821255.1 Candidatus Zipacnadia bacterium | reverse complement strand
GCAGTGTCTTGGGTTAAGGTACCCACTGCAGTGATACCGGAGGCCATCCGAAAGGAAAAGTCCATTTTTGCCACTACCTCATGTACCCAGGCAGTCGTCAGCGGAAGCTGGGTCTGTCCCAATTTCATCAAAGGATGGCCGAAGGCCAGGATACGATTGCCTTCTCGGTAGGTCACTGTCCCTACCGAATTAATATCAAAGTCTCCGGAGACCAACTGAACTCCTACAGCGGCTCCAGGCTGCAGCTCGGTCTCTATCTGCTGGCGCATATTTCCCGGACCGGCAATAGCCTTTATACCATAGCCACCAAAGAGGTCATTAAGCTGGTCAATAGTCTTGCCACTAAAGCCGGCGCAGAATATCGGTGTTGTCACCGGCCGCAGTGCCAGAGTGTTGCCATTGACAAAGGCTCTGTTGAACTGGGCACTGACCACTTGCACGCCGGTAACTTCGTGACCGGCCAGTTTCACAGTGCTGTTGCGGCGCGGTGCGGCTGCGGCTGCTGAGGACTCCTCTTGGCCATTACGGCCTTGCTTCTCAAAGGCACGCAGCATACTCTCAATGGGTGTGACCCCGGCAATAGGCTGCTTCTCAAAGGTCCAGGTGAAGGCAATCGCGCCTATCAGCCGCCCGCCTATAAATACGGGAGTGCCACTCATCCCGGCGAAAACTCCCATCCTCTGCTCTACCACAGGCCCGTCCAGTATCCTGATCAAGATTACATCCGAGCCATCCTGGAACTTGGGTAGAACCCCTAAGACCTCAATATTGAACTCTTCAATGTCAACGCCGGAAAAGACAGTGCGGGCAGTGCCATGCATGCCGGCGCGCACTGCGCTAACCGGCATCATCTTAGCGGGATCAAATCCGTAAGAATCCGACCAACCCGAGGGCACGGCCGACAAGACCAACCCTATCACCATCACGCAGGTGAGTCTCATAACGGAATGTCCAACCATAGAGTAGTCATTCCCTTCGCCAGCAACTGCTCTCATAACAAGCTGTAGTACCATTGAACCCGAAAAACGACGGTTTTGTCAAGCTATGGTGGTATGGGGCCTCACCGTATCCAACAATCCCCACAGGCTCAGGCAAGCTTGACACTTGCCGAAGGAAAGAGTATATTAGGTATAATCAGTATAAAATTCTGTGCTCTATTTTGAACAGGTGTTACTTAATGTCCCCTCTGGAGTTGGATCGACTCTCGCAATACAATGGCGAACCGCTGTATGTACAGATAATGCGCATCCTTGAAGAGCAAATTCGCCTGGCCTACTGGAAGCCGGGAGATAAACTTCCCACCCAGCAGGAGCTTGCCGACCACTTTGAAGTCAGTTTAGCCCCAGTTAAACAAGCCCTGCGCGAGCTGGAAAAACGCGGTATTGTCTCCCCACGACAAGGGCGGGGGACCTATGTCACTGACACTACACCCCTTTTCCAAGAGCTTATTGAAAAAGATCGTATTCCGTCTTTTACCCGGGAGATGGCCGAAAGGGGTCGCGAGGCCCGCTCGATAGTATTGACATTGAAACGAATACCTCCTAATGACATGCCCAAAGCCAGTCAGCAACTGGAACTGGCCACGGACGACGCCCTCGTCTTCATCGAGCGGGTCCGCTTGGCCAATGGCAACCCCCTGGCCCTGCAGAGTAGCTACCTTCCTTATAGCCGGCTGGGCGGAATAATTCAGCGGGGCCTGAAAGGCACAGAAGCACTTTCTGAGGTGCTCCGTGACGACTTTGGAACTGTGATTACTGCCTCTCATCAAACCATCACCGCCACCGCCGCTACCCCTCGTGATGCCAAATATCTGAAAGTTCCCATTGATTCACCCCTGTTGCTGGTTGAACGGACTTCCTACCTGGATAGTGGCAACCCCATTGAGTTTGTCATTGATCGCCGTGTGCCCGAATTCAATTTCGCTGTGTGGCTGCGTTGCAGCTAATTGGTTTGAACTGTGGTGTAGCTGCTGCCTCAGGTGACTGCTTTGGCGGGCAGGTAAAGGTTGCTGCCATCGCGAAATACTACCTTTACCCATCTTAAAGACGTGAGACAGATTTTGCCTGAGGGTAGAGGGCATGCGCCGTGGTGGTCTACTTACAATTCTGGTGCTGGTGGGTTTCGGTCTGCTGCTATTCTGG
>JALGTS010000328.1 GCA_029821255.1 Candidatus Zipacnadia bacterium | reverse complement strand
TCGACCGGTCACTGGCACCAATAGGCGCCAGCTCAAGTCGCCTAGTGACCAGCTAAAAGGTAAAGGTGGTCGGTTCCGCAAGAACCTGCTGGGTAAACGGGTAGACTATTCCGGTCGTTCGGTCATTGTGGTTGGACCACAGCTGAAGCTGCACCAGTGTGGGCTACCGCGGGAGATGGCTCTGGAACTGTTTAAGCCCTTTGTGATGAATCGCTTGGTAGATACTGGGCACACCACCAATATCAAGACCGCCAAACGAATGATCGAGCGTATGGAACCGGAGGTTTGGGATGCTCTGGATGAGGTGGTTAAGGATCATCCCGTTCTGCTTAACCGTGCTCCGACCTTGCACCGGCTGGGCATTCAGGCCTTCGAGCCTGTGTTAGTAGACGGCAAGGCTATTCAGCTACATCCGCTCGTTTGTCAGGCGTTCAATGCCGACTTTGACGGCGACCAGATGGCAGTTCATGTGCCATTGTCGGCTTATGCCCAGGCTGAGGCTAGGTTGTTGATGCTGGCTTCGCGCAACCTATTTAAGCCCGGCGACGGCAGCCCTATCGCCCAGCCGTTGTACGATATGGTGTTGGGTTGTTATTATCTTACTCAGCAAAGTCCGGAAGTGGTAGGGACGGGGAAAATTTTTGAGAGTGCCGAAGCAGTAATCGCTGCGTATGAACACCGCAAAATAGATCTCCACGCCAATATTGCAGTGCGCATGCCTCGTCTGGAAGTCAAAGCGTTTGCCGAAAACGGTGATGAACTGCAAATAGACAGCGACTTGGAGACTCAGTTGCGGCATGCGCTCGCAGTGGCCGTCAGTGATGAACATCCTCCGCGAAGACGCTCGGTAGAGGTTACTATTACTGACGAGATGGTGCGCAAGGCCAAGGAGGGCAGTAGTGTCTCCCGTTCCTTGCTGCAGGCTGACCGCGAGGAATGGCTGCGACGTTCGGCAGGTCAAATAGCCGCCCATGCCTGCCTGCAGGGCCGCTGCCCGGTTGGTAGTACAATTAAGCTGGAGCTGCGCCGTGAACTGACTGAAACAACTGTGGGACGGGTTATCTTTAACTATTACCTCCCTCTTGACCTCCCCTTCATTAATCACCCATTGAATAAAGATGAGTTAGCTGAGCTTGTTGTGATGTGCTACAAGAGATATGGTGAAGCTCGCACCGCGCGACTGCTTGATGATATCAAAGACATCGGGTTCCAGTTTGCTACTCGAGCCGGCGTTAGTATCTGTATGGCCGATACAGAGGTATCCACAAATCGCGATGAAATTGTGGAAAGGACAGAGCAAGAGGTTAGCTGGATTAATCAACAGGCGCGTGACGGTATAATTGCTGAAGATGAGCGTGAGCAACAGGTTCTGCAAAAATGGACGCAAGCTCGTGAATATGTGGTTGACGAGATTCTGAACAATATTGGTTCGTTCAACTCTATATGGATGATGGTGGACAGCGGGGCTCGCGCCAACCGCTCTCACATCTCCCAAATTGCCGGTATGCGAGGGTTGATGAGTGACCCGTTTGGTCGCTTAATAGAAGACCTGCCGGTGCGAAGTAATCTCCATGAGGGGCTCGATCCGCTTGAGTACTTCGTGTCCACTCATGGGGCGCGCAAGGGGTTGGCTGATACTGCTCTGCGCACGGCTGACGCTGGCTACTTGACTCGCAGACTGGTAGATGTAGCCCAGGATGTGATTATTACCGACCACGACTGCGGGACCCGCGATGGTATTATTATTAGTGATCTGTACGCCAACGATCTGCAATGTCCGGAATGTGGACAGATTGACCAGTACCAAGACGGGAAATGCCACGTCCGACTGAAGAAGACGAAATCATCTGCACGCTCCATGACCGTATTATTGGTCGTACAGCAGCTGACGATGTGATAAATCCCGATACCAATGAACTCATCGTTGCAGCAGGAGAGGAGATTGACGAGCGGATAGCTGATTTGATTGATGAGGCTGGCATCAGGGCGGTTAAAGTGCGCTCACCCCTAACCTGTGAACTGGCAGATGGAGTCTGTGCTAAGTGCTACGGTCGTGATGTCGGTCGCCAGAAGCCAGTAGAGATAGGCACAGCTATCGGTATTATCGCAGCCCAGTCTATCGGTGAGCCCGGCACACAGCTAACTATGCGTACCTTCCATACTGGTGGGGTCGCTGCCGAGTACATAACAGGTGTAGCTGACGTCAAAAAACGGAAGCAACAGGCGCTTCAGAGCCTTAGCGATGATATTGACCAGGGACGGGTCTCCCTTGAAGTGGTTGGGGGTGGAACCCGCGCTCGCAGCAAGGCGATCCGGGAGATGCTTAAGGTTCTGGAAAGTCCGGTTGACGGGTTGCTGCGGGTAGTCGAATTGTTTGAGGCCCGTACCCCCAAGGGGCAAGCTATCACCGCTAAGTTGGATGGTGTAGTTGAGGATATTGAAACTAAGGGGCTGCGAACCGTCATCATCCGCTCTGAGCAATCGCTGGACGACATTGATGTCATTCGCGGTGAGCAGCTTGCTGAAGACATAACAGATGCCAATGGCGAGGTGATTGCCCGTAAAGGTCAGAAGTTGCTGAAAAAGGTCCGAGAGCGACTCAAAGAAGCTGGTGTGGAGACGGTTCCGATTCGTCTCTCTCACTTGGTGCCACATCGGGGACGGCTGTACGTGCGTAGGGGTACTGTGGTGCGTGCCGGCGATCAGCTCACAGCAGGGCCAATTGATCCTCAGACTATTCTGAAGGAAAAAGGCATCCGGGGTGTCCAACACTACCTACTTCGTGAGATTCAGGCTGTCTACCATGCGCAAGGGGTCAAAATTGATGACAAACATATTGAAGTAATTATCCGCCAGATGCTCAAAAAGCGAAAGATTATCGATCATGGCGATACTCGTTTCCTTCCTGGCGAGATTGTCGATAAATTTGCTTTCAGCCAGGAAAATCGCCGTGTTGAGGAGCTTGGTGGGCAGCCGGCAAGGGCCGAGCCATTGCTGCTGGGCATTACCCAGGCATCACTGGCCACGGAGAGCTTTCTATCGGCGGCCAGTTTCCAGCGTACTATTCGTGTGCTCACCGAAGCGGCCTGTGAGGAGAAACGCGACACTCTCAGAGGCTTGAAGGAGAATGTGATCATCGGGCGTCTAATCCCTGCTGGCAGCGGGATGCGTCAGCATCGCACTCGCGAGATTGACTATGCGGAGGAGGTGAAGGGCAAACTGGCTGCTGTTGGTGAGAAGCCCCCCGTCGCGAAAAAAGACGCGATGCAGCAACTGTTGGCTGATATCGAGGCAGCTCGCCAAGCCAGCGTGACGGAAGCGTTAATGGGCGATCAGCAGACCTCTGAGTCACAGGGCCTGGAGGCTATCAATCCTGCTGATGAGTGATTCGGCTGGCGGCTCGTATTGTCTCGCCACCATGCAGTTGGTAGGTAGCCGACACTGTGGAGTAATAGTTGGGAACTACTCTTGACAATACAGATGAGCTTCGTTATAATATACGCTTGCTTGATGGTGGACCCCAGGTGGTGGAATGTGGGGACAAGTTCATCCAAATTTGTTGTGCTAACTGATACAAGCGAAAGGGGCTGAAGCTGACAGATAAGGCTCCGCTGAGGTAATTGATGTTGCTGCGTCGCACTTTCGTGCGGCCACATTATGCCCCTCACTGCCTTTCGCGAGGGGTTTTATTTTTGCTTGGCTGATTTGTTGGTAAGTCGTTTGTACGCGATTTGTAACAATATGCGCGAGGAGTGAACGTAGTGCCGACTATTAATCAACTGGTGCGCAAGCGCCTGCCCTAAAGGTATCGTGGAATTCCCTAAAGCGTAAGGCAAAACGCGTGGAGGGAGCACCGCAGCGTCGAGGAGTCTGCACCCGTGTTTGGGCCCAGACCCCCAAGAAACCCAATTCGGCGCTACGTAAGTGTGCACGGGTACGGCTTTTTAACCGCCAGGAGGTCACTGCGTACATTCCTGGGGAAGGGCACAATCTCGCCGAACATTCAGTGGTGCTGGTCCGTGGTGGTCGGGTCAAAGACCTGCCTGCTGTCAAGTACCATATTGTGCGGGGTAGCCTTGATGCTGCTGGAGTCGAAGGGCGGCGCACGGCCCGCTCGAAGTATGGTGCGAGAAAGTCTTCTTAATACGGTTACACTGGTGGGGGCATCACCCCACCTAATTGAGTGAGGCGATGGTCTGTGGCGAAAGAAAGCAGGTTTGAGTGAGGAGAGTAAGATGCCTAGACGAGTGCAAATAGACCGCCGGGAACAACGGGCAGATGCTGTGTTTGGCAGCACTATTGTCGCTAAGTTTATCAACATGTTGATGAAGGATGGGAAGAAGACAGTCGCCGAACGCATCTTTTACGGTGCTATGCAGCTAATACAGGAGCGCACCGGGCGAAATCCCCTGGAAGTGCTGCAGGAGGCGCTCAACAATGTAATGCCGTATCTGGAGGTTCGCCCACGCCGCGTCGGCGGTGCTACCTACCAGATTCCTATGGAGGTGCCGACACATCGGCAAATCACGCTGGCACTGCGCTGGATAATTGGTGCGGCGCGTGACCGCCACGAGAAGACTATGATTGAGCGGCTGGCTGGGGAACTGATGGATGCTGCCAGCGAAGAGGGAGGCGCTGTCAGGCGGCGCCAGGAGATGCAGCGAATGGCCGCAGCCAACAAGGCCTACGCCCACTATCGCTGGTAGAGCTGGCTTCTCCGATAGTTAGTTGTCGTAAAAAGTATGGTGGAATCGTGCAAGACAAAGTCAATATAGCGAAAACCAGGAACATCGGATTAGCTGCCCATATCGATGCGGGCAAGACCACCACGACTGAGCGGATACTGTTCTATACCGGTCGGGTGCATCGTATGGGAGAGGTTGACAATGGTGACGCCACTATGGACTGGATGCCCCAGGAAAGCGAGCGGGGTATTACCATTACCTCGGCGGCAACCTCCTGCTGGTGGCGCGACCATCGTATCAACATCATTGATACACCTGGTCACGTTGACTTCACAGTGGAAGTCGAACGTGCTATGCGTGTTTTGGATGGCTTGGTGCTTGTTGTTTGTGCTGTCGGAGGCGTACAGGCGCAGACAGAGACTGTCTGGCGCCAAGCTGATAAATATCGTGTCCCGCGACTGGTCTTTGTCAATAAGATGGACCGTATCGGCAGTGACTTCCACGAAGTTCTCCACCAGATGCGGTCAGCTCTGGGCGCGAACGTAGTGGCTACCCAGATACCGATCGGCTCCGGTGAGGGATTTGAAGGGGTCATTGACTTGGTGAGGATGAGAAGCATCCGCTGGATCGATGAACTGGGGGTGGAGATGGAGTATGGGCCCATCCCCTCCGACTATGTAAATCTAGCCGGGAAATTTCGCGATTACTTGATTGTCTCACTTGCCGAGATCGATTCGGGCATAGAAAAGAAGTTTTTTGCCGAAGAGCAACCTACTGAAGCAGAGATTTTGGCAGCATTGCGGGAGGGCACCATCAACAAGAATCTGGTAGCAGTAAGCTGCGGCTCAGCTCTGAAAAAGCGCGGGATCCAGCCGCTGTTGGACGACATTGTGGATTTGCTGCCTTCACCCATTGATGTACCGAGTATCCAGGGCAAAGATCCCAAGACTGGCCAGGCTCTGCTACGTACTGCTGACCCGAAAGCTCCCTTTGCGGCCCTGGTATTCAAAGTGGTCAGCGATCCTTTTGTGGGGCAGTTATCCTATGCGAGAGTCTATTCGGGCTCGGCCAAAAAAGGTGATCTTGTCTACAATACTACTACTGGGAGAAAAGATCGTATCGGTCGGTTGCTGCGGATGCATGCTAATCGTTGTGAGGAGATCAACCAGATCTGGCCTGGCGACATCGTGGCAGTTGTGGGGATGGATAATGCTAAAACCGGCGATACCCTTTGTGATCCCAACGAGC
>JALGTS010000327.1 GCA_029821255.1 Candidatus Zipacnadia bacterium | reverse complement strand
GGGGAAGGTGTCTGTGGTCATTATTGCCTGCGCTATCCGTTCCGGGTTGTCGCGAGTGAGCTGAATTGCAGCTCGTCTGATACCTAACTCAATCTTATCCAGGGGGAGCTGCTCCCCAATCTTACCAGTTGAGCAGACGATGACATCAACGCACTCCACGCCTAGTTCTTCGGCGGCCAGCGCTGCCATCTTGCGGGCATTATCCATTCCTTGCCGGCCAGTGGCGGCATTAGCATTACCGCTGTTGCACACGATGGCTTGTGCCTGGCCGTTGGCGATGTGTTGCTCTGTAATAAAAGTCGGCGCGGCGCGGAAAGCATTCTTCGTTATGGTCGCCGCCGCTGTTGCTGGCCGATCTGAGGCCAACAGCATCAAATCTAAGGCTTTGGGCTTGATGCCACAGTTTACGGCCGCACCTGCAAAACCCTCCGGCGCGGTGATACCCCCCTCAATTGTCGTAAATAGCTGATTTGGCATAAGCACTTCTCTCCACGGAGACGGGTGATAGAAGCAGCGAATGGGCGACTGCTACGGCCACAGCGCCGGGCGGTCCAGGGCGGTTGTTTCAGTGTAGCCACTCATAAGATTCAGGCACTGCAAGCCTGAGCCGGAGAGCCCCTTGATCAGGTTGTCAATGGCCGACGTAGCAATCAACCAGCCCGTATCCTCGGCTACGACCAGTCCGATATGGCAGTTATTGGAGCCGTTGACCTGCTTGGTCGTAGGCTGGGCGCCTGCCGGCATAACTTGCACGAAAGGTTCGTTGGCATAAAACTGCTGATAGACCTCGCGCGCTTCAGTTTCGGTCATCGGCTGGCGCAGACGGCCATAGGCGGTAGTCAGGATTCCTCGGGTCACTGGAATCAGGTGAGGGGTGAAGGTAACCTCTACCGGCTCGTTACTCAGCAGCGAAAGCTCTTGATTCATCTCCGGCGTATGACGGTGGACGGCCACGCTGTAGGCCTTCATTGATTCGTTAAGCTCAGGGAAATGGAAGGCCAACATCACCTTGCTGCGCCCGGCCCCCGAGACGCCGCTCTTGCTATCAATAATGATGCCCCGAGGTTCAATCAGGCCGGCTTTCACTGCCGGGGCCAGTGCCAGAATGGCTCCTGTCGGATAGCAGCCCGGCACGGCCACCAGCCTCGCCGAGATAATTTCTTCGCGGTGCAACTCCGGCAGGCCATAGACAGCCTCCGCCAGCAGCTCCGGACGGGGGTGAGGCTGGTAGTATTTTTCGTATTCAGCAGCGTCTTTGAGGCGGAAGTCGGCGGAAAAGTCAATGACCTTGAGCCTGTTATCCAGGGCCTCGGCGACGATATCGGCACCCACCTTATGAGGCAGCGCCGAACAGAGTACTTCGGCACCACTGTTGACCAGAGCTCCCACGCTGCTCTCACCGATTGTCATATCAATCCTGCCCAGCAGATTGGGATACAGGTCGGTGATCTTTTTGCCCGCTGTAGTATGGCCCCCCAAATAAACAATCTCTACTTCGGGATGTTCCAGTAGCAGCCGAATGAACTCAATTCCGCCGTATCCGGCCGCCCCAAATATACCTACCTTAGTCATCTCTGCTCCTGGTCAGCTATGTGCTGTGGTGCGTCTGACAGCTCTCATCCGATGATTCCCCGCTCCAGCATACTCTCCGCGATCTGCACTACGTTGGTGGCTGCACCCTTGCGCAGGTTGTCGGCTACTATCCACAAATTCAGGCCGTTCTCAATCGTGCTATCCTGACGGATGCGCCCGACCAGCACCATATCCTTATACTGGTCTTTGTACAGGTCGGCTGTGGTCGGATATCGCAGCTCGCTGGGGTCATTACGATATTCAACTGCAGCGGGGTCGCTTGTTGGCCCGTCTATAACTACTACCCCGGGTGCCCGGTCCAGTATTGCCATCGCCTCTTCCCGGGTTATGGGCTGCTTAAACTCCAGATTAACGGATTCACTGTGCCCCAGCGGAATGGGCACGCGCACAGCCGTGGCGGTGATCGGTAGATCTGGTTCAGCGAGAATCTTGCGTGTCTCGTGAACCATCTTCATCTCTTCTTTGGTGTAACCATCCTCCAGGAAGCGGTCAATATGAGGCAGACAATCCAGTACGATGGGACGGGCGAAGACGGCGGGGTCAAAGTCTAT
>JALGTS010000326.1 GCA_029821255.1 Candidatus Zipacnadia bacterium | reverse complement strand
TCAGGACATTCATGAGTGCGCTCTGGCAATGCTGGACAAGCGTAGGCAACTGCTCGCCCAGTGGCAGCAGGACCCTACACTACGCGAGGCCGCCGGGACCGACCAGCCCTTACCCCTGTATTCCTTCTGGATCTCGGCTGACGGACACATAACCGACTATCCCACTATTCTGCGTCAGTCCTGGTGGCTGCGTGAGCACGGCTTTGATGTTATCGCCTACTGCTCAGTGGGCGGCGCCGGAGTTGTGTATGGACAGGGAGTAGCGGAGTTTAGCTTTATGGCCACGAGCTATAACGACGGGCTGATGGTTACTGACCGGGGTCTGGCTCTGCTGGAAGGCCGTCAGGATTGGTCGCTGCTCACCCTGGCGAGGCTTTTGTGCGACCGGGCCAGCGGTAACCAACGTCGCCGGGCCCAGCAATTACTACAGCAAGCCTATAACAAGGCTCAAAGTAATGAGTTTGACCAAGCTCGCCATCTTCTCGTGCAACTGGTCAAGCAACTACGCCCGGACCTGTTGGTCTTGTGTCCTCCGGATATGTGGCAGCCGGTGGTCACCCACCCTCTGCCCCCGGTGGCTGAGCAGGAGCAGGAGCGACGGATATTGGAAGAGGCCCGCGACCGTCCCCAGATCTCACTGAAACCCTTCCAGGGCGGGTATCGCCCTTTGCCGGTGATTGATGGACAGGTAGACAATGCCTACCTTGAAGAGGCCAGCCGGCTTTCCAGGTACTGGTTGTTGAGTGGCCAAGGCCACCCGCAGGCGGAGACAGAGACCTATGTGGGGTATTCACAACAGGGGCTTTATGTCCTCTGTCGCTGCCTTGAACCAGATATGGACCACCTTAAGGCGCAAGCTACAGAACGCGACGGTGCCGTTTACTACGACGATGCGGTGGAGATATTCCTCCAGCCAGTTGGCCAGAACCAGCCCCGATATCAAATCATACTAAACAGTGAAGGAGTAAGCTATGACGCCCGGTATCTGCCGGTGGCTACCGACGGGCGTATTACAACGAAGACGGAGGTAGATTGGAACCCGAAATTTGAGGTGGCTACACGGCGCGAAGCCGACGCCTGGACTGTAGAAGTGATGTTGCCCTGGGATATGCTGGGTGGTCCACCCCAGGACGGGGAGGTATGGTTGATGAACTTCGCCCGCGATCGGCGGGTTGTGCCGGAGCAGTCTTCTTGGTCGTGCGGCTTTGGTACCTTCCAGGATCCTACTCGCTATGGCCGCGTAACTTTCGCCGGGCTGTAACCAATGCGGTTATATATTGATTTGTAACTCACTTGGTTTGTTAGTGTTCTCGGTTTGCTATTCACATCTCCCTTTGACATTCGCCTACGGTTGCTCGGGTGCGAGTTGCTGCCATGGGCTTTTGCCGGGTATGTTCCCACTATAGCGCGGCCGGGGCGGGGGCGGGCGGAACTCCGGGCTCCACGAACCCCGCTGCTGAATCTGCTGTAGCTTCTCTTGGATATGGGGAAGATGCTGGTAGTTGCGTGACCAGCGGGTGCCGGCCACGAAAGGCTGATAACTACTGTCGGCAACACGCTTCTTAGCATTATACAACGTAAACAGAGTCCCGTCAGAAAGCTCCACCGTGCAGGCCATACCCAGCCCATCTGACACGGGGATGTCGTCCCGGAGAATTACCTCGTCGCTCCAGGTCTCACCCAGGTCCGAGGTGAAGCGGGCGCGTATGCCGAAGGGCGGTGCAAAGCGCCGCTGGTAGGTGCAAACGATGGTACCATCCCGCAGCAGGGTGGGGATAGGATGCTTGGCGATTATCGGCGTCTCACGGGGTTCAGACCAGGTCAGACCTCCGTCGTCGGACCATACTGAATAACCGGGAGTTCCCAGGGCCGTACGCAGCATGGCAAAGACCCGGCTGCCTCCCAGGTACAGAGGGAAGATTTCGGTGAAGCCCTGGCGGGCCGGTGAATCCTCGCCGTCAGCCATTTGGATCATCTCCCAATTATGGCCAGCATCGGTGCTGCGCAGGACGTAAGCGTTGCACCGTCCGCCAATGGGGTCGGTAGTATCATATCTTTCCTCCTTAGTGAACCCGTAGGCCCAGTATAGCAGAGTGCCGTCATCCAGCAACAGCGGATAGTTGACGGCCGCCAGATGAGCCATAAAGG
>JALGTS010000325.1 GCA_029821255.1 Candidatus Zipacnadia bacterium | reverse complement strand
TCCCTACGAAGCTGGTGCTCCTGTGCGCTGAACACGACCCTGACTTGTATGCCCAGGGCAATACTCTCCTGCCCAATTTCACCAAAGTAGCCACTTTCGACAAGCCGACTTCGGTCTGGCATTGTCGGTACGATGTCTACGCCCCAGTGGAAAGGCGATCAACGCGCTCTTCAACATGCTCTGTGGAAGTAGCACGATGAGTGAGGAACAGAAGACTGTCTCAATTATCATTCCCGTCTATAACGAAGAAAGCACCATCGGGCAGGTTATAGAGGAGATCACTCGAGTTGATCTGGTTGGCATCAAGAAGGAGATAATCGTCGTTGACGATGGCTCTACAGATCGCTCGCCCGAGATTGTGCGCGAGCATGCTGATCGTTCCGGGGAGATCATCAAGATATTTGTTTCACCAGTTAACTTCGGCAAGGGCGCTGCAATACGTATCGGACTGAAATACGCAACGGGCCATATAATTCTCATTCAGGACGCCGATTTGGAGCTGGATCCACAGGAGTATCATCAGTTGTTGCAGCCGATAGTTGCTGGACAAGCCAAGGTGGTCTACGGTTCTCGCTTCAAGAAGCAAGTCAAAGGCCTTCCCCTCCGGAGCCGTATCGCAAATTGGGTCCTATCCCGGCTCGCTAACATACTATACGGCATTCATATCACGGACGAAGCAACTGCCTACAAAGTGTTTGACGCTGACCTCATCAAATCAATCAATCTTAACTGTATTGGGTTTGAATTCTGTCCTGAAGTCACCGCAAAAATCGCGCGAGCCGGATATAGCATTTACGAGGTTCCCATCAGCTATCGGCCGCGCTCGGTTGCAGAGGGCAAGAAAGTCCGTTGGACAGACGGAGTCATAGCCGTGTGGACGTTACTCAAGTACCGATTTCTCCAGTAGCCGAGAATGGGCTTATCGCAACGTGCTGAGCATTAAGCTATGAAGGATGGAACCGATGCACTGTGCAATAATTGCTTGTGACAATATTTGAGGAGACGCTGCGGTGGATCCCGACTACACGCGCCTGTCTATCATCATTCCTATGTACAACGAGGAAAGCACCATTGCCCGGGTGCTGGATGAAATTGCTGAGGTCAATATAGGTGCCATCACCAAGGAGATAATTGCGGTAGATGATGGCTCGACTGATCACTCGGCGGCGATTGTGCAGCAGTTCGCCGAACGATCACCGCTTGACATCAACTTGGTGATCTCACCGGAGAACCAGGGCAAAGGGGCGGCGATCCGCCGGGGCCTTGAGCATATTACCGGCGACATTGTGCTGATTCAGGACGCCGACATCGAGTATGACCCGCAGGATTATCCCCAGTTGCTGGCCCCAATACTCTCCGGCGAGGCCCAGGTCGTCTACGGAACCAGGTTTCACCACAAAATCAAGGGGATGGCGCTGCCCAATCGCCTCGCTAACTGGATTCTCCCGCGTCTGGCTAATCTGCTGTACGGCACTCACTTAACTGATGAGGCCACCGCCTACAAGGTCTTCGCCGCGGAAGTGATAAGATCAATCAATCTGCGCTGCGTCGGCTTTGAGTTCTGTCCGGAGGTCACTGCGAAGATTGCCCGGGCCGGCCATAAGATTCACGAAGTGCCCATCAGCTACACCCCCCGTGGCACACAGGCTGGCAAGAAGATCCGTTGGACAGATGGAGTAGCTGCTATTTGGACACTGATCAAGTATCGGTTCATGCCGTAGGAGACACCGAGGGGAGGAAGCTGTCGCAGGTGACCAGGCACATTTTCAGCTATAAGACTCATCTCGCCTGGGCAGGTCTTGCACTCCTGGTAGTGTTTCTGCGCCCACCAGCTCGCGACTTCGTGTATGTAAACGAGGTCACCTATGCCACAGTAGGCCAGCAGATGCTACTGGGTGCTGAGCTGTATCACGGTGCCGCCGACTGGAAAGGGCCTATTGGATACCTGCTTTATGCCGCCGTGTTAGAGGTGAGCGGAGGCAGCGTTGTAGCGATTCATCTCTTCGGCCTACTGGTATTCTTCGCTGCTATTGCCTGTGCTGCGGCGCTGGCGCACCTGTTGGCAGGCCCAAAGACAGCTCTACTCACTGCGTGTATGACAGTGGTATTCCTTGCTCAGACTGTCGGACTGACCGTCGAGATGGATCT
>JALGTS010000324.1 GCA_029821255.1 Candidatus Zipacnadia bacterium | reverse complement strand
CTCCATTCTATCATGGGCATGCGCTCGCTGGGCTGGCAAGGCGAATGGTACGAGGCCTCCTCCTGCTACTACCGCGATACTCGCCAACGGGCCCGACGCTTCGTAGACAAGCTCCACAATGGCTACACCTTCTCATACGCCTGGTTTATGGCGAACCGTGAAACAGTCTATGACCAGATGGACCAAGGTTTTGAAGCTGGCATGCTTGCCGCTGACACCGAAGGCATAAACTACATTGAAGAGACCTTTTGGGATCCATTTCCCGACTATGTCGGCACGCCGTCCGGCTTTACCTATCTAACCTACCGCATCGGCAGCCCAAGCTGGTAAGAAGCAAGTCCGAAAGGAGCCATAGCGATGAAAACTCGGCCGCTGCTTTTGGTAGTTGTTCCATTTTTGCTCATAGGCATTATATTGCCGCCGGCTACTGCCCAGTTGCAGATATTTGCACTGCCCGGGTCAGCATTCCAGGTGACCACTTCGTACGCACTGCCGCTGGCTCGCGCCCAGCAGACCGTCTACCGACTGGTGCCGCAGTTGACCACCGGCCAGGATGTCGCAGACCGCGTCGGTGTGTTGGGCCTGCAAGGGATAGGCCCGAACCAAATACGGCAAGTCGAGGACGGCTTCGCGGTTTCCGATGGGACATGGGATTACACCCTTGATACCAAACGCCAGTTCGAAAGTCTCCTGGATCACCGCGTAATGACCGTCCAGACAGGGTACTCACCGGTCATCCCCAGTGCTGAGCAGTGTCGGCAAATCGCTCTGGAGTTCCTTGGCAATAACAATCTCGTTGAGGGAACCCGATACGAACAGCTCAGATACGAGCGCACCAACGAGATCTTGCGAGCGTTTGTTCGCCTGGCAGACCGTGGGCAGCCCCCCGGTAGTCCGCGCGTGGTGCTGCGCGAAGTTGTCTTTGGCAAGTATATTGGCAGCACGCCAGTCATTGGTGCTGGCTCACAAGTCTCGGTCTTTATTGGCGACCGCGGCCAGGTGGTCGGTTTTATGTCCAATTGGATGCCGGCGGTGCCCACCAGGCAGCGCTTGGATGTAGTACCGCCCGGCGAGGCTGCTGATCTACTCAAAAGCGAGTTGGCTGCCGTCAATCAATCGCTGCCTGATCCCAGACTCCAGCTCCACCAGGTTAGCGCGGAAGCCTGCCGCTATGCTCTGCAAGGCTTTACCAATAAACAGGGGCAGCAGGTCCTCATGCCGATTTACCAGTTCCGGGGTCAGCTCACCGATAAGCGCAATCGGACCTGCGATTTCACCTACCGTGTTCTCGCCCCTCAGAATATTGCCGAGGTCAAGCGCTCGCTGGACCTGACTATCCCTCCAGCGCTGCAGCCACCTCCACGTCTGCAGCAGCCCATTACACCAAAGATGTTGCCCAGAGGCGCAATAATCAAAGAAATACCTCCCCGGCAGCAGCTCCTGCACTAGGCGCTGGGCTTGACCGACCTGGCTGGGGGATCAATACACCAACGATGCCGCATGATTGGCTGATGCTGTACCTCCCGAGTTAGGAAACATCGCCCACTTGCCCTTGCAATTTATCTGGAGTTTTGTTATAATGAAAAAACTGAGTAAGAGGTGGTACTGTACCTTGCTCAATTTTTGTGTGTTAATCGGTGGATTGGCAGCAACGTAAAGCCCTATCTTTCCCCTACTTTTGTCCAAGTACTCATTTTAATGGGTTGGGTACACTGTTGAGAGGTTTTGGCTGAACCAGGGATATTTGCCTGGAGGAAGAAAGCGCTGCAGCCGCAAAAAGAGCTCGATTTTTCTGCGCGTTACTCGTCACAGAAGGTTCGAGGATGAACACCGATGAGCGAACTAGTCCCGGTAGTGTGCCCCTTTTGTGGGGTTGGCTGTGGGATGTATCTGCAGCTTCTCGATGATGGCCTCGTGGCAACACTTCCCAGCCGCAATGACCCAATATCCGCAGGGCGGTTGTGTATGCGGGGCTGGCGGGCCGGAGACCTGCTGGTCAACTCGCAACGGCTGACTTCGCCCCAGGTAGGGGGCGAGCCGACCTCCTGGACCGAAGCTCTCCAGCAAGCGAGTCAACTCCTGAAAGGGATAGCAGGCAGCTGGCAGCAGGTCACCTAACCAACGAAGAGGGTTTTGCACTCAGCTATTTTGGCCGCGAGGTGCTGGGCACCGCTCATCTGGACAACTTTGGTAGAATGGCTGATGGTCCGGCCCTGTGGGGTCTGGAACAAAGCCAGGGGCACGCTTACCGACGACCGGGGCTGAATACGCTGCCCAACTACGATCTGATAGTGTGCCTAAATTCGAACCTTCGCGAACTCAATGATGAGGCGGGAGCCTGGGTGCACAAAGCCCGCACAGCCGGCTCCAAGCTAATCGTTATTGATGCTGTAGATGATGGCTTGGGCCAAGATGGGCAGCTCTACGTCCAGCAT
>JALGTS010000323.1 GCA_029821255.1 Candidatus Zipacnadia bacterium | reverse complement strand
CCTATCAGCTATAATTGGCACTTGGACGCTCGTGTAATTCGCGGCTGGATGGTGGAGTCCGCCCTTCATGGCGCTGCCGGCATTACCTTTTGGCCGTGGTCGTTCCTGGGTGTGGACAACCGCACAGGTGATCGTTGCAGTAGTACAGAACGCATTGACATGTGTGGAATGACTATTCGCACACTGGAAACCTCGGGCATCTTCAAAATGCTACCCCGCCCTACAATAGCAGTAATGTACCAACCTTATGCAGAGGGCTGGGGTGCACTTTCCCAGGTGTACGGCTTACTGCGCTACCCAAGCAAGGAGCCGGCAGCACTCTTCCGCGAGCTGAAGTACGGCACGAAATATGGACAAATAGACTATCTAACGAACCGCCACCTGGACCGAGCCGACCTGGCTGACTACGGGGTGATTCTGGCTCCGTTTACACCAGACCTCAGTACGAAGCAGATGGATCGGCTCACAGAGTATATCCGTGGCGGTGGTGTTCTACTCGCAGATATCGGCTTTGGCTGCATGCAAGCGGGTAAGGTAGTCACTGGCATGACCGATCAGGCAAAGAGACTCTTTGGTATTCGCAGCTTGAAAGTCAGCTATGCCGCTCCCGGCCGGTGGGTAGCCACAGGCGCGTACAGTGAGCTGCTGGGCGGTCTGCGGAAGGATGTTGACGCCACCGAGAAGCTCTATGAGATGGCGTTGGACGTGACGCCCTCAACATCCAAGGCAGCTCTCAAAGGTCCCGGTGGACAGGGCTTGTACGTAAACCGCTTCGGTAAGGGCTACGCGATCTTCTGTAGTGCTCTCGCCTGGTCAGCGCCAAATTCCACAGATCAGTTAATGCGCAAGATCCACGAAGCTCTATTCGCCAGACGAGCACACATCTCAATAGCATCATTGAATGCCGGTCAGCCTACCCGCCCCGGCGAGTTCGAAAGAGCATGGGAGAAAGCAGTGCAAGAGCCTTGTTTCGCTTGGGGATGCGAAATCGCAGGCTACTCCGAGGGCTATGCACTGCATAACCGGCTTGATACCCACGTGTCTATACAAATCCGCAACGGCGACAAACTAGAGGAACACACACTGGCACCTCGCAGTGTCATACTCGTCAAGCGGGACCAGATTATTCCACTGGGTAGTGGTGTCTGGCCGGTAGTGGTAGGGCCCAAGCAATAGCCACGAAGCTGCCAAATATCCATAGTAGCTCACCACCTTCGCCGCCGTTAAGGCCTGTCGTCAAGGTAGAATAGCAAAGATGCTACAAGCTGGAATAGACCCTCTAACCTGCGCAGGGGAGTAGCCCCTCCTTGGCACAACAATTGCAGGCTCCTCCCTGTCGGCAACATCTTGTAGCGTACTGTCGCTTGGCCAACAAACGATGTTGACCTCAACCGCCGAGGAGAGTACAATAAACATCGGTTGTAGTCATTCTTCGTTGCTAATTACCTATAGCCAAAAGGTGTAGAAATCTCCGGTGATTCGCAAGTTTGTAGGTTCACGAGTAGGACTGCTCGGCAACCCTTCCGACGGGTTCGGCGGGAAGACCCTGGCAGTGATGATCAAAGACTTCTGGGCTTCGGTGACCGTGCGCGAAAGCCCGGTTGTTCGCATCATACCGCACCCGCAATTCGATCCGTTCAACTTCGCCAGCTTGGACCAGATGGCCCGCACGGCTGCCCAGGACGGCTACTACGGAGGCACCCGCCTACTTTATGCTGCCTGCAAGCGGTTTCACGACTACTGCGCTGACCACGGCATCAGCCTTCCCGACAGGGGCTTCACCATTGAATACGACACCAACATCCCCCGCCAGGTTGGCCTGGCCGGTTCCAGCGCTATTGTGACGGCGGCGATCCGCGCGCTTATGGACTTTTATGAAGTAACCGACGAGGATATCCCCAAGCACATCCAGCCCCACCTGGTGCTCTCAGCAGAGACAGAGGAACTCGAAATACAAGCTGGCCTGCAGGACCGTGTTGTCCAGGTCTACGGCGGCGCGGTTTATATGGACTTCAACCCCGACTATATGGCCGAGCACGGCCACGGAATATATCGGCCCGTGCCGCTGGAGCTACTACCACCGCTATATATTGCTTGGGACCCGCGTTCAACCAAGACCTCCGGCAAGATGCACAACCCGATGCGCTACCGCTAC
>JALGTS010000322.1 GCA_029821255.1 Candidatus Zipacnadia bacterium | reverse complement strand
TAACAACCAGCTTAGCGATGCCCTCAACTTGCTGGTCAACGGCCTGCGCTCTGGATACAGCATGCTCCAGGCTATGGAGGCAGTATCCGAAGAGCTACCACCACCCATTTCGGTGGAGTTCGCGCGGGTGGTGCAAGAAGTGGCATTGGGCCTTTCTTACGAGGAGGCTCTGGATAGCCTGGTGCGTCGCATTCGCAGTGACGACCTGGAACTGATGGTTACAGCCATCAACGTACAGCACGAGGTCGGAGGCAACCTGGCGGAGATTCTGGATACCATCAGCTACACCATCCGTGAACGAGTGCGCATCCAGGGTGAGATCAAAGTCCTTACCGGGCAGACGATGCTCTCGGGTTACATCGTTGGTTTCTTGCCCGTGGCTATCACTTTGCTTCTGTTCCTTATGAGCCGGGATTACATAATGCGTATGTTTCAGACCACCTGTGGCTGGATGATGCTGGCGACCATAGTGATTCTGGTGGGCTCGGGATTCTTTGCCATTCAAAAGATTGTGCACATTGACGTCTAGCGGGACCCAGATATCGAGCCGGTTGACAATATTTCATTGTCAGTAGTTGAGAAATCCGCCCCCCGCCCGGCGCTGAAGCGCCAGGCTCAGCAGCAGAAGCCTGCTGATGCAGGCTGTGGTGGTCTCGGAGCCGCCGTCCACATTGGCGAAGGGTGCTTCAGCACTCTTCGCCTGCTCAGCCTGGACGTTCACGTCCAGGCGACGCGGCAGCAGCACTTTTCTCAAGTACTGATTGTTGCTTCGCAGAGGAGTAGGTGTCTGGGGAGGGAGTAGTGATGGGAGTACAGCAATTATTGATAGTAGGTCTGGCTCTGATCATGGGCTTCGGGGCTATCCTATTAATCGTTGTCGGCATGAGGGGATCAAGTACTGCTGAGCAGGTGGAAGCTCGCTTGGCAGAGTACGGCAGCCGCACCCGGCCGGTGACCCTGGAGGAGATCGAGCTCTCACAGCCCTTTAGCCAGCGCATCCTGAAACCAATGATGGATGCCGCCACCAGATTTGTGACTCGTTTCACCCCGCAACAGTCGCTGGAAGCTACCCGCCATAAGCTGGAACTGGCCGGCCGCCCCAATAACTGGGGCCCTGCTGAGTTCTGGGGTATCCGTGCGCTGGCCGGGGTATTGATGGCTGTGTTGATGTTCTTGCTGATGAGCACGACCAGGCAATCATTAAAGCAAAGCCTACTGTACAGCGGGGCGATAGGTGCGCTGGGCTTTTACCTGCCGGTGCTATGGCTGCGCAGCAAAATCAGGAAACGACAGGAGGAGATTATCAGGGCTCTGCCCGACGCCCTTGACCTTTTGACCATCTGCGTGGAGGCCGGCCTGGGTTTCGATGCTGCCATGAGCCAGGTAACGGATAAATGGGATAACGAACTGAGCCGGGCTTTTGCGCGGGCCAACCAGGAGATGCGCCTGGGCAAGCTGCGTCGCGAGGCATTGCGTAGCATGGCCGACAGCATGGACGTGCCCGATGTGTCCAGTTTTGTGGCGGCAATCATCCAGGCCGACCAACTGGGCGTCAGCATCGCTAAGGTGCTGCGTATTCAGTCCGAGCAGATGCGCATTAAGCGCCGTCAGCGAGCTGAGGAACAGGCTCGTAAGGCACCGGTTAAAATGATGATTCCCCTCGCCTTCCTTGTTTTCCCGTCAATTTACATCATCCTGCTGGGCCCAGCGGTCCTCCTCGTGCTTGATACCGGGATATTGGGTAGCGGCATATTCTAGACCAGACTGCAACGTGTGCACGCTGGCAGCTACTGGCTCTGCAATCAATCTCTGCGCGTGATGGTGTGACCACACCTCGGGCAACGAGTGCATTGCAGGGCCGGCCCGTATATTGTCCCCACGGATGGATACAGATTGACAGCCCTTAGCTTTTTGCAGCAGATTCGACAGAGTCTTCTGGACTTGCTGTTTCCTCCCCGCTGTGTGGGCTGCGGCCGGGTAGGGGTGTGGCTCTGTGACTCGTGCTGCGCCGGACTGAAACCCGTGCTTCCTCCGGTGTGTCCCCTTTGCGGACGGCCTGCAGCCCAACCTCGGCTTTGTAGCCGTTGCCGGCAGACCCCTCTTCAGATTGATGGTATTCGCTCGGTGCTATACTTTGACGGGGCGTTGCGCGCTGCGATAC
>JALGTS010000010.1 GCA_029821255.1 Candidatus Zipacnadia bacterium | reverse complement strand
ATGTTCTTGAACCCGTCTATTTTGCAATTTGATTGCTTTGCTGGTTGTCTCCACTTTTGTACGATCTCCTGACATTATCGTGATTGTAGCATAGCATAATTTCGCAGCGCCTGGTTAGCTTACCTTCGTCAGTGTCTTAGCAGGTCTGGGGCCGGTATTGCCGTAACAATCCCGGAGCGGGCAGCACCCAGCACCATCACCGAGCTGAATCGGAAGCTTCGTTCTGGAGCCGCGCTAGCTCATCCTCAGTGGCGTTGCGGGTGAATCGGCACCTCGGGAAGTTGGAGCAGCCCAGGAATGGGCCGCGCTTGCCGTGGCGAAAGACCAGGTGGCCGTCGCAACCTTCTCTTTCGCAAGGCATATTTATCTCCACCGTCTGCTTCTTCGGCTTGTCTTTGCCATTGTGCCCGATATTACGGGTATACTTACACCTGGGAAAGTTGCTGCAGCCGATGAATTGGCTGCCCCATTGGGTAGTGAGTTTGACAAGCTGTCCACCACATTCGGGACATTTCTCGCCAATCTCCTCGGGTTTGCTACGCGGCAGGACCTCTTCCAGCAGGTCCTCGGTGTAATCACACTTTGGATAGTTTTCACAGCCGGCGAATTTGCCATGCAGTGAGAAACGTTCGTACAGTTGTCCCCCACATTTGGGGCACTTTCGCCCCTCCAGGGGCTTGCTACGAGTAGCTCTGGCCTGTTGCAGTTGCTTTGCGAAGTCCTGGTAAAACTCGTGGAGCAGCACCACCCAGTTTTGTTGAGCTTGCTCGACTTTGTCTAACTGCTCCTCGACATGCGCAGTGAATTCTACATCCATAATTCCGGGGAAGTGCTCCAATAGCCAGTCGGTCACTGTCATGCCCAGGCGAGTGGGTATGAACTGGCGTCTGTGCATACGCACATAGCGGCGTCGGCGCAGCGTCTCGATAATGGGCGCGTAGGTGCTGGGCCGACCAATCCCGCTTGCTTCCAGCGTGGCCACCAGACTACCTTCATTGTAACGAGGGGGAGGCTGGGTGAAATGCTGTTCGGGTGTCAGCTCAAGCAAAGATAGCTCTTGGCCCTCTTCCAAGGGAGGTAGGGTAGTCTCTTCTCCCTTCTTATCCGGTTGTACAACCAAGAATCCAGGAAACTTCACACTGGAGGCAGTTGCCCTCAGCGTGTATGGTCCAGCCGCGATGTCCACTGTGACTCGGTGGTAGACCGCCGGTTTCATCTGACTGGCCACGAACTGGCGCCAGATAAGCTCATATAATGCTGCCTGATCTTTGGTCAGGTAGTTTGCGATCTTCTGCGGCTCGCGCAGTACCGAGGTGGGGCGGATACATTCGTGGGCCTCTTGAGCACCCTTGGCCTTCTTGCCTCGCTGTCCCGCGCCCACATACTCATCCCCCCACCGCTGCTCAATATACTGGCGGGTTTGCTGCTGGGCGCTCGGGGCCACGCGGGTTGAGTCGGTGCGCATATACGTGATCAGGCCCGTAGCTTCGCCGCTGATCTCAACACCCTCGTATAGTTGCTGGGCGATTTGCATCGTCTTACGCGCCGAGAAATGAAGAGCACCGGCGGCAGCCCGCTGGAGGGTGGAGGTTATGAAGGGTGGATCCGGCTTGCGCTGTGGCTGTGTGTGCTTGACTTTGGCGACAACGTACTGCTGGTTTCTCAGCTCTGCGATAAAGTTTTGGGCCTGCTGTTTGCTCTTCAGTAGTGCCTGCTCTTTGTCATCAGGTATTAACTGTTTGTCCTCCCGGGATTTGACCTCAGCTTCAAAGGCAGCTTCTTGCTGGCCTGAGGGGCTGAGCGTCGCGGTGATGCTCCAGTATTCTTGTGGAATGAAGGCGGCGATTTCGCGTTCACGGTCGCAAATGAGCCGCAGCGCTACCGATTGCACCCGTCCAGCACTAAGTGCTCTCTTACTGTTCCCCGCTATCTTTTCCCACAGCAACGGGCTAATCTGGTAACCAACCAGGCGATCCAAGATCCGACGAGCCTGCTGGGCGTTGACCAAGTTGATATCTATGTCGCGGGGACTGTTGAGTGCCGCCAAGACAGCCTCTTTGGTTATCTCGTGGAATTCCAGGCGTTTGACATTATCCGGCAGCTTCAAGGCATGGGTCAGGTGCCAGGCAATTGCTTCGCCTTCGCGGTCGGGATCGGAGGCCAAGTAGACAGTATCTACTCCGTTCAGACTCTTCTGTAATTTCTCGACGAGTTTGCGCTGGCGAGGGATAATTTCATAGGTCGGGGTAAAGTCCCGTTCAATATCCACCGCCAGGCTATCCTGAGGCAAGTCGCGGACGTGCCCCTTGGAGGAAAGCAGCTTGTACTCGTTGCCCAGAATGCGGCCCAGTGTGCGCGTCTTGGTAGGAGATTCGACAATGATTGCTTTGCTACTCACGGAATTCACCTGCGTATATTCTCACCCGCAAGGGGGTTAATTCAATCTCACATAGGTATTGCCGGCAAAACGACGTGCCAGCCCCTTGACCTCTAAGAGCATCAGCGCAGAGGTAACCCGGCCCGGAGAAATCTCACAGCTTTCGGCAATTGCATCAGCATGTTGGGGCTGATGACTAAGAGCTTGGTAAACTATTTCTTCATCCCCGTGTAGCTCTACCTCCCGACGCTGTTCGCGAGCTGGCACTGCTCGCAACATTATGCCGAGCCCATCAACGACATCTTCGGGCACTTCTACAAGCTGCGCCCCGTCCTTAATCAGCCCATGGCAGCCCCGGCTGTTTGGGCTATGAATATCACCGGGCACTGCAAACACTTCGCGCCCTTGCTCAGCCGCCAACCGGGCGGTGATGAGCGCGCCACTTTTGCTGGGAGCCTCTACCACCACTGTGCCCAGACTCAGTCCACTAATGAGACGGTTGCGCACCGGAAATCGTTCACGAAGCGGGGTGGTCCCGAAGGGGCATTCAGTGATAACTGCTCCTGAGTGGGCGATCTGTTCGCGCAGTTGCCGGTGCTGGCGGGGATAGGTAATATCGGCTCCGCAGGCTAGCACGGCGATGGTACGCCCACCAGTCTCCAGGGCAGCAGTGTGCGCCTCACCATCAATACCTGGGGCCAGGCCGCTGACGATAGTAAAGCCCCGCTGGGCCAGGTTGGTAGCCAACTCTCGGGCGACAGTCCGCCCGTAGGGTGTGCATTTACGGGTTCCCACCACCGCCACGGCAAGCTCATCGGCCTTAGTAAAGCTACCCTGGACAAACAACACCGGCGGGGGATCGTCAATTTCCTTCAATAGGGCCGGGTAGCCTTCGTCGGTGATGGTCAGTATGTTGAGCTGGTGGTCCGCGCACTTTTGGCGCAGCTTGGTCAGATCAATTTGCTGCTGAGCAGTCCGCAGCTTCTTGATGTGGGCCTGGGTGATACCCTGAACCTCGGCAAGCTGCTGATCGGTGGCTCCCAGGATTGCCTCGGCTGTCTCAAAGGCCGCCAGCAATTGTAGCTGTCGGATAGTTGGCAGTCCGCTGGCGTTAAGCAGAAGCCAGGCATTTGTGGGTTGATTCATCGCCACTGTTCTCATCTGGGTTAGTGATTTGCTTAGAAAGCACAACAAGGGGCAATCGGCCCCTTGCTGCGCAATCGTGGCAAAGTCTGAAACTGGCTGCGTCTGCTACAGATCCTCTTGACTAATCTCGGGCTGGTCTTCGGTTGGTTGAAGCCGGCCTGAGGTGGTTTCTTTTAGCTTGGCAATTTCCTGACGCTGCTGCTTGATCTTCTCGGCCAGTTCCTGGAGCTTGGCTTTGGCCTTTTCTACAGTAGCGGCGGCGGTGTCGGCCTTGCGCTTTTGGGCGGCCCACTGTGACCAGGTTGCAATTGCCATTACGACGGCGCCAACACCAGCGCTTATTAGCATCCACCACCCCAGGGCGAGCGTATAACCATACCCTTGTCCGTAGGCTACTGCGCCACGGACAAAGATAGGGTCGGCGTTCCACTGAATGAACAGGGCACAGTAGGCGATGATTAACAGCAGTAATAATACTTTGGCAATTGCGCTACCCATTTGGCTTAACCTCCCTCATCGGGATGGGTTATAGTTTAAGGTTGAATTGCTATCAATACGGTCCTGGCAATGGTGGTCCCCCTACTCCAGGGGGCATTCCAGGCCCAGGTATGCCAGGATAGCCTGTGCCGAATCCGCCAGGGCCATATCCATAAGGCTGTTGAAGCATCCCTGGTATTTTCGGCTCGGTCAGCGAGTTGTCTACCACAAAGTAGATACGAGCGCCACTCTGATTGCCGGACCAGTCAGTAGCTCTGACTGTGAGGGTGTGAGCCCCTGCCGGATAGTTGTGTGCCATAGCAGCTTCCGGATCATAAATCCACCAGATTATTCCCTGGACGGGGTCATACAAGATTTGTGAGGCGGGAACGGCCTGCCCATCCATCAGGATCTGTACGCTGTCAGGGTCAATGCCACTACCAGTATCCCTGACTTTGGTCGCTACCCGCAATGGTGGTGCCCCAGGAAGCTGCAGCAAGTCTTTGGCGGCTGGCGGTGGAAAGAAGAGCTCCTCGGACTCATTGGGAATAGCAAAAGAATATTCGGTATCAGCCTGGGGGGCAGGAAAGGTAATGATTGTTTCTTCAAATACTGGCTTTTCATTGTCTGAGGCCCCCGCGTCGAGGCCATACAGTGCGCCATCGTCGCCCAAGACATAGAGGCTGCCGCCGGAGCAAACCAAGGAGGAATCCACATACCAGGTGTAGATATCCTGCGTGGTTGTGTAGCTGGTTCCAGGGCCCACAGCTACGCCACCAGGGCCTGGTGGGACCGGACCTCCAGCCCCGGGGATGGCTGCTGGTGGGCCTGGCGGCGCCATTGGTGACCCCGGTGGTTGGTAGCCAGGGAATTGACCACTGGTGGTGGTTGGCTGGGCTGGTTCCTGCAACCGATATTCCCATAGAAGCTGGCCGTTTTCCGGGTTTAGTGCCAGAATTAAGGCCGGGTAGGTTTGCGTCTGAGGCTGGCCCTGGCTGGGCATACCTGGTGCGCCTGGCATACCTGGTGCGCCTGGCATACCTGGCACAGCCGGCATTGCTCCTGGCCCAATACCTGGTTGGCGGCTGCTGGTAATCTGGCGGGAGGCGAGGCTGATTTGGGTACCGCCACTGCGTACTAATAGTACATCACCGGCCAGAACCGGTGAGGATCTAATAGGCCCGCGCGAGCCCTGCTTGGGGAAGCGCCACAGAGGCTTTCCATTAGTTGTGTTGAGACAGTAGACTATACCGTCGGCGGCACCAATGTAAGCGCGACGTCCCCTTACCGCAGGGCTGCCAGTAATCAAGTCGCCGGCTTGGAAGTTCCACCGCCGCGTGCCGCTTTGAGTCTCAATGGCGATTAAGCGGTTGCCAGCGCTGACCAGCACCTGTCCGCGATGAACCACTGGTGAGGAAAACGATTTCATATGTGCGGCAGTGATCTGAGCGTGCCAGACCATTCGGAAACCACTGGAGGTGCGCTTTAACGCGTAAACATAACCATCTTGGGATGATACAAAGACGTAGTCCTGCCAAATGGCAGGAGTACTCTCAATCGGCCCACTGGTTTCAAAGGGCTGCAACAGTTGGTCGGTGGACAGATCAAAAGCGTATAGTCGGCCATCGCTGGACCCAAAATAGATTATGTTGTTATGGATGACTGGTGCTGACTTTATTGCTTTTTCTGCAGCGTATTTCCACTTGGCAGTTCCCCCAGCCGCGTCGACTGCCCATAGCTTGCCGTCGGCGGCACCGAAGTAGAGAGTGCCCTTGTGCAGTATCAAGCCAGAAGTGACCTGGGTGTTCAGTTCTGTGTATCCGTTGGGCCAGCTCTCTGCTCCCGTTGCTCGGTCGACTGCGTAGAGCTTAGTGCCACATGCAAAATAGATTCGATCTGGTCCAACTGCAGGCGTCGAGACAGCCTCGCCACTTTCACCGGTGGCGTAGCGCCAGCTCATAGACAAGGGTAAGTCTACGGGATCGGCGGCCACTCCGGTGTGCGCGGCATCGTATAGGTAAGTCCAGTCTGTGAGGTTCTGAGCTATCGTTGCATTACTGGTGCAAACAAGGATGCTGACCAGGATCATAACGGCTATTGAGTATGTGCACTTCATAGCTAATCTCCTCTACCAGTTGGCTGGTGGTACTGTTACCTGCACTGCTGCCTGCGGGATGGAGGCCCTCAACGCATGCCTCTCGGTGCCGACGGCCACCGGTGATTGTGAAACGGCCTCTATGATGACAGTGGCCGGCTTTGTGAAGATTTGTGCGCAACAGTTGCTTACTTGAACACTGCTCACCTCGGCAATGAGTTGTGGGAAGTCTCGGTAAGTACACAAGCCGTTTACTGGGCTACTGCTGCTGAACACTCCCATGTAATGTGCTACGTCGCGATTACGTTGCTGGCTAAGCAGAAAACTATTGATGGCGAACCGCTTCGCCCGCTCCAGTTCTGGCTGGATTGGCGGGTTGCTGGCAATGTCAGCAAGCTGACGGGCGATCTCGGTGCGCACTGCATTGATGTTCGATCGTGAGCAAGTTACGAGTACATAACTATAACCGCACACCGTAGACGGCGTCAACGCGGCCTCTACTGTATAGGCTAAGTTCTGCTCAGCGCGTAGCGCTTGATACAGTCGCGAGCCCATTCCTGAGCCGATCAGCGTACTGAGCACAACCGCTGCCGGATATTGCGGGTCACCGATGGCAGGAGCTCTACCCGCGGTTACGACCACTGACTTGTCCAGCCCCCTCATGATCAACCGACGGGGCTCGCCGATCTTGGGATGTGGCGTGAAAGGCTCTCCCTGATACCTCGCGCCGGGTAGAAATTCTCCGAAAAGCTCCTCCGTTTCTGCTTTGAGCGCAGCAAGTTTGGTGTTCCCGCTGACACTAATTATGGTTACATTTGGCTGAAAATGATCACGGTAGAACTGTCGCGCCTGCTCCACAGTTATAGCCGACATTGACGCCAATGAACCAGTTACTGGCCAGGAGCCAGCTTGCTGGGGATACAGTTCCTTGACCACGGTATTAAAGGCTATGGGTAGTGGTAGGTGCCTGTTTGCTTGGATTGTGTTTTTAAGCCGGCGCCGGGCTCTCTCAAAGTTTTCCTGACTGATCTGTGCTTCAAAAAGTTGATGGCGGATCAATGATAATGCGTAGCTTAAATCCTGCGGCAGACACTCCACTTGCAAAGCCACCTCATCCCGGTTTGCACTGGCTTCCAGCCGTAGGCTCGGAGGGCACGGCCCGATCTGCCTTGGCCACGAATCAGGCGCTGCCACAATCAGGGCAAGTAGTTGCCGGATACCTGCAGTCAACCGTGTTTCCTGGCTGGCTCGGACCCCAACCAATGCTGATATCGCTACCGTAGGAGTGCTGGTATTCGGTTGAAAAAGGACACGACAACCATTATCCAGTAGTATCTCTTCGATTACCGGGGACCGAGGCAGCTGCTGTGCAGGACAGTCTCCTGCTGCCAATAGCATCGCACCAACTACCAAGTTAACTACGCCCGGCGGCAACTTCAATTGGACAAAGACAGACTGCAATAGCCGGTTGACCACTGGCTTATGTGCGACTCAGACGGGCCAGGGCGGCACTGGCCAGCGGATTAGTGGGGTCAGCCGCTAATGCAGCACTATACGCTACAATGGCCTCATGGACATTACCTTGGCTCTCAAGGACCTCGCCAATCTGAACGTGCACGTCAGCTATCTGCTCGTCGCTGGGGGCATTTTGTATGGCGATCTCCAAGACACGGCGTGCAGCCCGGTACTGTTTAAGGGCTAAGTAAGCTCGTCCCATCTGCCGGTAGGCCTCAAAATACGTTGGGTCCAGGGCTAAGGCCTGGTTAAGCGCTGCAATTTCTTGGTTATAATCATTGGTTTGATGGTAGGATAGGCCAATCATGTAATACATATAAGCTCGCTGGTAGGCGGTTTTAGCTATTATGGCTTCGGGAATGTATTCCAGTGCTTTTTTATATTGCCGCCGGGCTCGGTACCACGATTTCATCTGGAAGAAGGCATTACCCAAGTTCACATGTGACTGAGCATGTTTAGGATTGTTCCGAATTGCCTCGGTAAAATACTCGACAGCCTTGGTCAGGTCATTAAGATAGTAGGCGGCGAGTCCCGCTGTATTCAATGCAGTCACATCAGTTGGTTTCAGTTTGAGGGCGTGCTGAGCTGTCTCCAGGGCGGCTGTGTAATCCTCCTGCAATAACTCAGCGCGAGCCAGTTGGATGTAGAGGTCAGCGTTTTGCGGATCCAACTCCAGGCCCCGCTCGGCTGCAGATATTGCCTGATCGGCCGCATTGAGAGCCTCTACACTGCCGGGCGCTAGCTTCTCGGCCTGGTCCACATAGGTTTGGGCCAACCCTGTTAGTGCGCTCACCGAGGATGGCTCTAAGTCAAGCGCTTTTTGGAATTCTGCAATGGCCTCTTCATAGGAGTGAGAGATAATGCCCCGGTCCGGATCCGAAGCATAGGTGTTAGCCTGGAGAGCGTACACCTCGCCGAGCAATTCGTGCGCCGGTGCGTAGTCAGGGCTAAATTTGAGTGCTTCTTGGGCGGCTTTAATAGCGCTTGTTGTCATTGGAATAGCACTGAACAGCAAACCCTTGCTGTAGAACATTTCTTTAACGTCTTCAAGTAGAGCTCGGCCGATTCGCACATAGACGTCTGGATCAGAGGGATTACCCAGTTTAGTGCGGTTCAGTGCCTGGCGGTAAGCATTGCGGGCATTAGTCCACTCGCCTAAGGCTACATAGGTATCGCCAATGGCTTTATTAAGATCAGGCCACAGTCCCAACTGTTGGGCAAAGGCTTGTGCCCGACTGTATTCTTGGGCCATTGTTTCGGCAGTGGTCTGCTGGCGGCGCTGTTCAGCAACCGGTAGCCGTTGGAGTCGGATACTCATGTCGTTCCACTCTTGGAGCACCTCGCTGGCCTGCTGGAACTGTTTCAGGGCCTCTTGTGGCTGCCCCAGTTGCAAGTAGACCTGCCCCAGGTAATAGTAGGCCTCCACATATTTCGCATCGTAGTAGATGGCTTGGGATAGAGCTTCCCGGGCTTGTTCAAGCTGGCCGGCTGTAGCCAGGGCCTGTCCTAAAGCGACCAGCGTTTCGGCTTTCTGGGGACCTTCGAGCTTGAGCAGTTCCCGGCGATAGGCAGCTATGGCTTCATCTAACGCCCCTTGCGCGGCGTAGATGTGCCCGATGTAGAGTTGCACACCGGGCCGGCTGGGTGCAAGCTCCTCGGCCTTGCGAAAAGCAGCCAGCGCTTCGGGATACTGCTGGAGATGGAAATGGGCGATACCCAGATGGAACTGGGCCACCTCGTTGTTGGGCTGGTCCTTAACTACCTGCTGCAGATTAGTCACAGCCTCTTCATAGTCTGCTGCGGCAATAGCATTGATTCCTGCGACCAGCTGAGGATTGGGCTGCTGCTGGGCGGAGATGCCAGCGGGCGGCAGACTCAGCATAACCACCATCATCGCGACCGCGGTGCCATGACTGTATTTCATGTGCGCCCCGTCTCCTTTGTCCTGTCACGGTTTGGTTTGATGCTTATTATAGTCTTGACTGTTAGCCTTGTCAACAAAACAAGCCGATGACAACACTCTGGCATTAACCAATTGCGCCAGCGGGAGCATTTTAGATAGATGTGAATTGCTGCGATCTGCTTAGGTTGACCCTTCAGCGTATTTCCCTTGATATTTAAAGGATTGCACTTTACGAAAATCTGGGGTGAGAGCTGCTCTGTCTATTCTCGCTACAGCCAGGGAAGTGCTTATCTGGTTTCGCCGCCGGCATCATTGTGATATAATAGAGCAGTGAGCAAACAGGCCTGCGTTTCAATAGCTTTGTGGCCAAGGGAAGACTCAACCCATGATCAATTCTTACCAAGATGCTCCGCCTCCGGTCCGTCTGCCCTCAGGGCAGCTATGCTTTACCGAGGGCACGTTGGTGATGGGGATAATAAACATGACCCCGGATTCGTTCGCGGGTGACGGGCTGAGTACCAACGTTGCTCTGGCAGTCCAGCAGGCCCATGACTTTGTCATCGGAGGCGCGGACATAATTGACATCGGCGGGCAGTCTACTCGTCCCGGCAGTGAACCGATCTCAATCGCTGAGGAGTTGAATAGAGTAATCCCGGCTATTGAGGCTGTCTGTGCAGAAGTGGACTTGCCGATTTCTGTGGATACCAGTGTGGTGCAGGTCGCCGAGCAGGCACTGGAGGCTGGCGCGGAGATGATAAATGATGTCTACGCACTGCGCAGGGAGGGAATGGTTGAGTTCGCTGCTGAGGCCGGCGTGCCGGTCGTGTTGATGCATATGCAGGGCACGCCGCAGAATATGCAAGAAAATCCCTACTACGAGGATGTAATAGCGGACATCTATGACTTCCTGGCTCAGCGCATTGAAGCGGCAGTGGCGACTGGCCTTGCAGAGCAGCAGATCATAATTGATCCTGGCTTTGGCTTTGGCAAGACAGTTGATCACAATCTGGAAATCCTACGGCGACTGGGCGAGTTTCGCAGCTTAGGTCGCCCCGTTTTGATTGGGACGTCGCGTAAGTCTACCATCGGAAAAGTGCTTGATAAGCCGGTTGAAGAGCGGCTGTGGGGGACGGCAGCCACTTGCGCGGTGGCCATTGCCAACGGAGCCAATATAATCCGTGTCCATGATGTGGCGCAGATGGCTCAAGTTGCCCGGATGACCGACGCAATAATGAGAGGCTACAACTGACAATGCGAGCCATCGAAGACCGGCGTAAGACGGAGATTCGCAAAAGAATTCTCAAAAGGCGTGATGCGCTTAGCGAGGCCGAGCGATTTGACAAAAGCAAGATCATCTGGAGCCGGGTGGTGCAGACTTGGGAGTTTCAGCAGGCCGATTCAGTAATGCTTTATGCCAACTTCGGCTCAGAGGTACAGACCGACCTGCTCATTGAGTCTACTTTGGCCGCCAACAAGCGGCTGATCCTGCCTCGGGTCAATCCCGGCTTGCCCGACTTGGAGCTCTATTTTGTGGAGGATATCTCCGAGCAGCTTGCGCCTGGCTATTGCGGCATCCCCGAGCCGATTCCGGAGCGCTGTCAACGCACGCAACTGGAAGAGGTCAATTGCGTTATCGCGCCCGGGATCGCCTTTGACCGGTTTGGTGGTCGGTTAGGTTATGGGGGAGGCTACTATGATCGGCTGCTGAATGCGCTTAGTCCGGCTCAGGCCCGCGTCTCTATTGGCTTAGCCTATGAACTGCAGATTGTTGATGAAGTCCCCCAAGGCTTTTTTGATGCCCGCGTGGCCGTCTTGGCCACCGAGTTGCGGTTACTGGTAGAAAATCGATAATGAGTGTGATGAACAGGGGAAGACTTGGAAAACTTGCCCTCGTGGCTATCGGAACCACCATGGCAATTGTGGCTGCTGCCTTCCTGTTGATCATGTCGCTGGAATTTTTCATAATACCGCTAACGCCAGGGCTATTGCTGGAAATGATCGCCGGGATGGGGCCACCGTCCGCGTTTCTCGCGGGGATGGTAGTCGTGGTATGGTTGGCGGCACGAGGCGAACCTGCGAATGGCAGGCGTTCGCTTCGGCGCGACGCGCTTGCGGTGCTCATCGTAGCTGGAGTCTTCACTGCTGTGCCTGCATCCTATATGGTAGCCGACATAATCGTCATTACGCAGGAGCAGCTTGGTTGGCAACCAAGTGATTCTGACCGGCTGAGAGTGGAGAATATCTCCTACAGTTCGCGGGGCATCAAGTTGGAGGTATACGCACCTGGCGGCATTGCCGAGGTGTGGCGAGAAAAGCCTGGGGCGTTTTGGCAGGGATGGCCTTCACCGTTTGAAGGGCATTAT
>JALGTS010000321.1 GCA_029821255.1 Candidatus Zipacnadia bacterium | reverse complement strand
GATAGCCAGCCAAAACATTGTGTTGGCCACGGGAGTTGGCTGGGCAGTGTGCGCTGTGCGCATGAGATAGACGAGCAGTGCATAAACGAGTGTACTAAAGAATATAGCGCTGGTTGTGACGTATATGGTAGTGACTTTGCGGTTTAGCTCACGGGCAGGGAAGCCACAAAGCGGGCACTTCCCGGTGCGGTCGGGTTGTATTACTTGGCTGCACGCCGGGCATCTCATCCTTCTTCCTCCTCGGCACCCAGCCGTGATACCAACTCAGATCGTGGAATTGTCTCCTGCTCGCCGCTATCCATTTCGCGGAGTGTGATCGTCCCCTGCTGGGCCTCATCGTCGCCGATGATAACTGCCCAGCGGTAGCCGTCGCCGTCGGCGGTGCGCATCTGAGCTCGTATGCTTCGTTTACGATAGTCTATTTCTGCCCCTACGCCAGCCTCTCGGAGCTGTGCCGTGAGCTTCAGGCCCGCTACCCAGGCCTCCTCGCCCAGGGTGACCACAAATACTGCTTCGCGGCCAGCTTTTGGTTGTGCCTTTGTAGCTGCTTGCTGCGCAATTAGCACCCGCTCCAGACCGATGCCGACGCCTACTGCGGGCGTGGGAGGCCCACCGCACTGTTCAATCAATCCGTCATAGCGTCCGCCGCCTCCGATTGAATCCTTGGCCCCTATCCCTGGTGCCACAAACTCAAATGCGGTCTTCGTGTAGTAGTCCAGCCCGCGCACAATAGTTGGGTCTAAGGTGTAGGGAATCTCTAAAGTGTCCAGAGTCTGCTGGACCGCCGCGAAGTGCTCAGCACAGTCGGGACAAAGCATATCGCGCAGCACTGGTGCATTTTCCATAATCTGCCGACACTGTTCATTCTTGCAGTCCAGTAGACGCAGCGGATTGGTCTCGTAGCGTCGTTGACACTCCCGGCAAAGTTGCTCAAACTGCGGTGCAATCTGGCTTTTCAATGCCTTTACGTAGTCAGGCCGGCACCCTGGACAGCCCACTGAGTTGAGCAATAGTGTTACATCTTTGATGCCCAGCTTGCGAAAAAAATGCATAGATAGTTGGATAATCTCAGCATCCACTTCGGGTTCTGCAGAATTGATAGCCTCAGCGCCGCACTGGTGGTGTTGGCGGTAGCGGCCAGCTTGGGGGCGGTCGTAGCGGAAGATCGGGGCGATGTAGTAGAGCTTAACGAGTCGCTCCCGATCCTGGCCTTGCAAATTGTTCTCCAGATAGGCCCGGACCGTCGGGGCAGTGCCTTCTGCGCGCAGCGTCAGGCTGCGTCCGCTGCGGTCTTTAAAGGTATACATCTCCTTGCCCACAATGTCGGTATCTTTGCCGACGGCACGCACGAATAGGTCAGTCTCCTCAAACATCGGCGTGCGAATCTCCTCATAGCGGTACAGTCGGCACAACTCACGAAAGGTCGCCTCTGCCTGCTGCCAGCGGCCTACTTCATCGGGCAATATGTCATTTACTCCGCGTGGTCTGTGGTACAGCATTGCTTCAACCCGCCTGGGCACCTGCTTTTCGGTGAATGTTGAGTGCTCGTATTGTCATAACTTGGGGGGAGAGGAAATCCGCAAATATGCTCAATTGGTTAACTGGAGATGTTGCGCTGAGGCGAGAGCAGCTTAAGTTTTTGCTTAAGCGCTCTCACAGGTCAGCTTAGGAACTGCTGGCCTCGTCAAGTCTATTTTGTATTGTTATTGTCTAAGTCGGACAACTCGCCGGATATTGCCGCATAGATTAGGTCGCTGTAATAAGAATGGCGGGAAAAGACAAAGAGCTGGAATGTCGCTGCCAGCACCAGCAACTGCCCAGCGTTGACCAGTGGCAGGCCGATGACAACGGCAACGACCACCAGCAGAGCCATCATTAGCCCGATGCCGGTTAACATGGTCACCGAACGGTTGACCGCCTGGAATGCTTTCTCCGCATGGGAGGCCAGTTGGTCGCGGGTGGGGCGGAACTGGTCGCCCCCGGCGGCACGCAGAATGCGCTCTGCAATACGTTCGTTGTCTGTCCAGCGGCTATCCAGCGAGAACCCGGCGAAAAACAGAAGTGCAGATACTGCCATTACCGCCTCGGCGCGGCGTTTGATAACAATGTGTTCCTGCTGGGTGCTGCCAGCGGTATTTGCGCTGACTGCTGGCCCAGCCAGGGCCAGCATCAATACGATCACAA
>JALGTS010000320.1 GCA_029821255.1 Candidatus Zipacnadia bacterium | reverse complement strand
GTCGGCCCTGGCCGGAGAAATGACAAGTTTAGCATCGCGGATCTGAACGGGATGAGTATGAGACCGTTCCACGTTCTTCTCGAGGTGCACGGCCCGGCACTCGGGCTTTCCTTCATGCTCCAGTCCAAGTTTATCAAGTCGAATGATGATCGGCCCGACGGGCTTGATGATCTCAAAAACCTGCAGCCCTTCGTCTTCCCAGCGTAGTGCGACAGCGCCCTGCACTTTCACGGGGCCGAAGTCGTAGCCCTCAGGACTGAATGCAAAGATATAATTCGGGCTGCGCACATAATCCACCGGCTGGTCGCTACCGGCAGGCAGTACACGATACTGCAAGAATCTGTCGGCAGCAGCCAGATAGCCCCAGCGGGGCAGTTGATAGCCGTCAACTTCCCATACTTCAGTGCTCTGGTTAACCCGCACTGTTGCACCGTTGGCGTAGCGAACGCATTGGCGGTGCAGGTTTCCGTTGCTGAAATCCACCCCGTCGATTGAGGCTGTGCCCAGGGCTTCTGTTAAGCCAGCGGTTAAGTAGTACATAAACAGTCGGTAGGTGTTGTCGGTGAGGTTCTCGTTTGAATAAGCCGGCAGAAGCTCATTGCGTCCGTGTAGGACATTGAGGGCTATGCGGCGGCGCAGTTCGCTGTACGGTTTCTGGATCTGGCTGGTGTAGTTGACACCATGCTGGGCCACCGACCAGTGCTGCATAATGCCGTGGTAAATCTGTTCGACAAATGGGTAATAAGCCCACTCTGAACCGGGGCCTCGTCCGTCAGGAGCTTGTCCTATGGTGCCGTTGAATGCGCCTCCGTCCATACTGCCTGCTGCCCAGGCCCCGCCGCCCTCGGAAAACACTGGTGCATCGCCGAAATAGTCGCGCAAGTAGTCAAACAGTTCCTTGGTATGCTGGATGAACTCTCTTTGGGTATAGCGGTTGCCGTACCAATCCCAGTACTCTGAGGGCCAGATGGCTGTATGCACATCCATATACACTGCCTGCGGCTCAATCAGCTCTTTGGCTATTTGGGCATTCCAGATGCGATCGTTGGGATTGCTGCGGTGGTGAAGGGCCTGTTTGCGCTTAGAGGCCCACTCAATCCACAAGTTAGGCAGCAGCCGCGCGCAGCCCTTCCAGCCGCGGCTGAGCTGTCCGGGCGAGCTGTACCAGCCGAGTTCCGGTCGCTTTTCCGGATCCCAGTTGGTTGTGTTTCTGTAGCGGTCAGGGATATTGGACTTTGGATCGTAGAAGTCAACGTACTGCTCGTAATACGAGTACAGAGCAGTGGGGTCAATGCTATGCACGATGTCCTGGTCTCCAGGTTCGGGGTAGTAGCTCAGGTAGATAATTTTGCGCGCTCCCCGGCCTACCAGATCCTGCCACAGCCACAATCCCGCTGGATTGCGCAGGGCGATGTTGCGAGGTGCCATAAACAGGGGCCGGCCCGGGTAGTGACGGAGGGTGGATGGTGGCTGGATGTCCATAGCCTGCCGGTAGCGGCAAGCAGCTTGGTTAAAGCTGTTGTCGGAAAGAGCTATTGTGTAAGTTACATACGGTCCAGAGTAAGTGACCAAGTCGTAAGTTGCCGCAACAGGGTCAAAGCGGTACTGTATCGGTGCCAAGTCAGTGCCCACTATCTCGTTGAGGCCGTTTTCTAACTCCATGCCCATAAACTGTAGCGAGCCCCAGCGCGGGCCGGCGGTGAAGGCAGTGGGATGTTCTACCACTCCGTTGGAATGATGGTACAACCGGTATGCGCCGACTCCGGGGCCAAAATGGTCACACAGGCCCATCCGGTCCAGATGAAGTTCTTCATCCCAGTGGGAACCCTGGGGCTCCAGCCTGAATTGCACTGCTCCTTCACCGACACTAACAATGGCATACAGCCAGACGGGGTACTCTAAATCGGGGTTGGTCAGCTTGTAGTAGGCAAGCAGTCTTCGCTGATTAGCCTGGGGCACCACCTGTGACTCCTCTACCTGCCACTGCTTAGCATCACAGCCATTCAAAGACATATAGAATCCATTAAAACCCAGACTTTTGTCACCACTAAATAGGTAGACAGGAGCAACAATCAGGCCTTCTTTGGCTTCAAAGGCGCAACGCATTGAGTCGCCCTGGCAGATATACGCCAGGCCGGTTCTGTCATCGACTCCGCAAGTAAATCCCTTCTCATGTGGTACAGCCT
>JALGTS010000319.1 GCA_029821255.1 Candidatus Zipacnadia bacterium | reverse complement strand
CTGGATGTCGCAAAGCCGGTATACCCCCCGGCGCTGGGGCGTAAGCTGATAGGTAAGTACGCAAGTAGCCCCCGGAGCCAAGTCCGTGACAAGCTGGCTCGGCGGCCCGGCGGCTGTCAGGCCTTCGGGGAGGATATCTTTGACCGTGAACAGAAAACGCCGCCCCCTCCCCCGGTTGCATACTGTCAGTGTAACCTTAACAGACTCGCCGACTGCTACCTGCCGGGGCAGCCAGCGAGTTACCTCCAGATTTCTGATATTAAGCCGTGCCAGCAGATAACCAAGTGGGAACACCAACCCATATGCTGCCGCCATATAGAAAAGCTGGTAGATATGCAGCACGAAACCGACAGTCAGCAGAAACAGGCTACCCCAGATTATCATATGCCACTTATGCAGTCTCATAGCTGCTTTCTTTGCTGACAGCGGGCACCGCGACTTCCGTCAGGACCTCTTCAATGACGTCGCGGGCCTCAGTGCCCTGGAAGGCGGCATCGGAGGCGAGGATAATTCTATGCCCGAGGGCGGCTGGTGCCACATATTTGATGTCGTCAGGAATAACGTAGTCCCGTCGCCGTACGGCGGCCAACGCCTGGCTCAGCCGCATCAGGGCGAGGCTGCCCCGGGGACTGGCCCCCAGCTCCACCGCCGGGTGCTGGCGCGTGGCGCGAGTCAACTCTACTATGTACTGCTTGAGGCTATCATCCAGATGGACCTGCCGAACCCGGCGTTGCAGCTCCAGAAGCTGCTCCGGGGAAAGCACCGGCTTAACCAGTTCAATGGGATGTTGGACAACTTGGTCATCTAATATCTTGACCTCGTCACTTGCGTGGGGATAACCCAGACTGACACAGGCGAGAAAGCGGTCAAGTTGGGCCTCAGGCAGTCGGTAAGTGCCCTCATACTCAACCAGGTTTTCGGTAGCCATTACAAAAAAAGGCTTGGGAAGCTGGTGGGTTATCCCGTCTACAGTGACCTGGAATTCTTCCATACATTCCAGCAGTGCCGCCTGCGACTTGGGAGTGGCCCGATTTACCTCATCAGCCAAGACAATATTAGCAAAAATGGGGCCAGGCCGAAACTTGAACGATTCACTACTGCGGTCAAAGACGGAAACACCAGTTATGTCCGACGGCAGCAGATCAGGAGTGAACTGAATGCGCTTGAAGCTACAGTCTAATGACTTAGCGAGGGAACGTGCCAACATTGTCTTGCCCACCCCTGGGACATCCTCAATAAGCATATGCCCGCCTGCAAGCAGCGTTACCACCGCCAGCTCAACCGTTTCCGTCTTGCCGATGATCACCGTCTCAATATTGTCAATCAATGCTTCAATAGCTTGACTGGGTTGCAGCGTGCTCATTGGTCTCATTGCCTTCCGCCCCTAATAGGCCTTATGATACAAGCTAATAATGTCGTCAATTTTCACCGGTCGCGGATTGCGGCTGATATGGGCACTTTCTATGGCATCTTGGGCCATTCGTTCAATAGTTGCTTCTGCCACCCCCACCTCGCGCATACACCCAGGCGCGCCCACATCCTCAGCCAGTTCACGGATGGCAGCTACGGCCTTCTTACTGGCCTCCTCGGTCATGTCACTGTCCTTACAGACACCCATCGCGCGAGCAATGTTCCCAACCTGCTCTACCACCGCCGGACGGTTAAACTCCAGGCCATAGGGCAGTAGGATGGCGTTGGCCACGCCGTGAGGTACGCCGAACAGTGCCGACAGTGGCAGCGCCATAGCATGGACTATCCCCAAGCGGCTGACGGAAAAAGCCAACCCAGCGATCATAGCCGCTTGCTGCATACCAGCCTGCGCCTCCAGATCTGCGGGATTTTGCACAGCTATCCGAAAATGCTGCGCGATCAGCTCAATGGCCCGCAGTGCCCACTGTTGGCTGCGCTTAGTGGCCTCCCGGCTTAGGTATGACTCAACAGCGTGGGTCAGTGCATCCATCCCGGCAGCAACCTGGGCCTGTCGCGGCACTGTAGTAAGCAGAGTGGGGTCGAGTAAGGCATATTCTGGATACAGTGCAGTGTGATTGAGCACCAGCTTGCGCTGGGTTTCGGTGAAGGTAATCACCGAAAAAGGTGTAACTTCCGAGCCGGTTCCGGCAGTGGTGGGTACGGCAATAACGGGCAAGATATCATCAGGTACGTCGGTGGGCTGGCCGGTACGCCCTCGGCGACGGCCTCAGCGGCTATAGCCTTGCCGGCATCCATACTTGAGCCGCCGCCAACAGCCACAATGAGGTCAGCGCCGCAGCGGCGGGCCTGCTGGCCGCCGGCTGCTATGGTGCGATCGGAGGGGTCTGGCTCAACCTGATTGAACATCTCAACTTTGTAGTCATCTGGTGCAGTCTGGGTTAAGGCGAACACCTGCCGAAGCTGGCCGACATTGCGGCCACAGACTATTAGGAGGCAGCGGCAGCCCAGCTTGTCAGCACAGGCAAACACCTCGTTTAAGGCGCCCGGGCGGGAGATAACCTGGACGGGATTTTCCACAAAATTCTCGGCCTCAAAAACGGGCTCCATACGGGCAAACACTCCTTACAGGGTACTCAGATCGTAGCTTCTGCTGATACAGATAGTAGGACGACTGCCGCCTACAGTCAACCTTGGCGACGACGGCGTGGTATATTGACGTTGCCAGGGAAAAGAATGTATGCTAATACAATAATAGTATAGGATACCTGCAGATGACTTAAACTGCACCCGAAGACAAGAAGGGGGCTGCTATGAACATAAGGT
>JALGTS010000318.1:2239-3209 GCA_029821255.1 Candidatus Zipacnadia bacterium | reverse complement strand
TACGAAGGGGCGGCCATCCTTGCCCAAGCGATGGTGGCGAAATAGTATAGGCCCGCGGCTTTCCAGCTTGATAGCTATGGCCACGCCCAGCATTATCGGGGCAGCTATCAGCAGTCCCGCCGAGGCCCCCAGCACGTCAACAGTTCGTTTGATGAGGTCGTACAACGACATACGACACAATTCCCCCCACTTGCCTCCTAAATAGCTGGTAGTTGCGGCAAAGAAGTACGTAGAACGGACAAGCTGCCCGTTTTAGTGTGTCATCTACAGTGCTTCCGACCCGGATAGTTGTCTTGTTTTGTATTATTGTGCGAACTGTGCAACATTCTGTTCAGTTTCCACCACATTGAACCACAAGGAACTGCAGAGTACTAATCCGGGAACAGAGGCTGCGTAGGAGAATAGCTACCAGGCCCACTGAAATAACGAGCACTCCTACCACATACGCCACCACTATCAACGTTCGGTTCTCCTTCGTCTGCTGCTCTTCCGGCCAAGTTCAACAGTGGTTCTACTATACCAGCACAGTGTAGTTATCGTCAACATCTGTAATGGGCTATTCTATGGAGACGTCCACGGCGTAGACGGCAATATCTTCAGCAAAGCCACGGACCGCTATACGGCCTTTATATTCAACGGGAAAGGCCTCCGCAATCAGCCTATAGGTATCTTCGCTAATCAGGATCTTGGCGTCAAGTTCACGGGTAAGCTCTTCCAGGCGGGCAGCGAGATTGACCTGGGCGCCAATGGCGGTATACTGCATTCGGTCACGCGCGGTGATATATCCAACCACGGCTTGGCCAGTAGAGATGCCGATGCCGGCAGCCAGCTCGCCCCAGCCACAGAACTCCCACTCCGCCCGATTAAACTCAATGCGGCGTTGCATCTCAATAGCCGCCTGGACGGCACGACAGGCGTGATCCGGCTGCTCCACCGGCGCATTGAAGAAGGCCATTAGCCCATCGCCCAT
>JALGTS010000318.1:0-2205 GCA_029821255.1 Candidatus Zipacnadia bacterium | reverse complement strand
CGTTGAATTCCCAGATGACCTCGTGCATCAGGGTAAAATAGCGATTGAGCAGATTTACAGTAGCCTCGGGAGAAAGCTGCTCGCTGGCAGCAGTGAAGCCGCGTAGATCGCAGAACAAGCAACTGACTATGCGCCTCTGCCCCTGCAGGATCTGTGCTGCTTCGTCTTCCATAAGCTGGGAGACGATCTGGGTGGGAACAAAGTGGCTGAGAGTCTCGCGCGCCTGAGAGCGCTGTTTTTCCTCGAGCAGAAGCCGATAACTAACCAGAACCAACATCGTAATCAGGCCGGTCACCGTTGGGGCAAAGATCGGCACAATCAGGCTCCAATGGGCGAAAATCCAGATGCTGAACCAGTCATACGCTCCCACAACACCCAACGCAAGCAGTAAGGCCTGTCTGGTGGGCAGTAGAGCAAAAACCAGCCCGATGATTAGGCCAATGAATGGCAGTACCAGCAGCATCTTTTCCGGCGAGGCCTGGATCAGGAATCGCTGGGTCAGTATGTTATCAATAATGTTAGCCTGAATCTCGCCACCGCTGACCAGACCGCCGAAGGGGGTGGCTCGGACGTCGTGGAGGCCCTCAGCAGTTATGGCAACTATTGCGATCTTGTCGTCCAGCTTTACTTGAGCGGCGTCTTTGCTGCTGTCAAGTATCTGCCAAACCGGCAGGTGAGGGTAAGTCTTCTCCTTGCCAACAAAGTTTATCACCATCCGTCCCCAGCGATCCAGGGGAACGGTATGCTGAGCGTCAAGGCGAATGTTGTGGCCGAAGTTAACGGTAATCTGGGCAGGACGGACCCCCAGCAGTCCGGCTGCTACTGTTAGCGGTAGGGAGGGGTATAATCGGCGCCTGAAGTAGCCAATCGGAGCGGTATAGCGGAAGATGCCATCAGCACCCTGCACCAAGCACGTATAGCCCAGCCCCTCGGCGGCGCGGGCCAGTCGGGCAAGGGGATAGGTCAAATCAGGAAGCTGATAGATGCCCGCCCACCTAAGCAACCCCTTCCCCTTATTGACAGTAGCCTCGTTCCAGGCCCGGTGCTGAAGTGGCTCAGCCTGAGCTGCTGACGTCTTCTCCCCACTACTCAGGCCGGGGCCGTAGTTGTCTTCTTGCTCAGGACCGGCAGCAAAGCCAGCCAGATAGACGTTGCCAGCGCTGGCCAGAGCTTGCGCAAAGGCCTCATCGCCAGCTGGGTCCGACTCGGGCTCGATGAAAAACACATCATATACAATAGCCCGCACGCCGGCAGCCGTCAGTTGCCGGGTGAGGCGCGCAAACAGTTGGCGGGGCCACGGCCACTTGCCAACCTTACGGAGACTGGCCTCATCAATGGTGACCAGGACAATATCGGGATGGCGGGGGAGGGGACCGCGCAACTGGAAGCGCCAATCCACGGTACGCAGCTCCATCCTATCCAGCATGGTGACCCGCGGCCAGAAGACAGCTACCAACATCGCCAGTGTGCAGGCTGCTGCGATGAACACAAATCTGGCCACCATCTTGTATACCGAATGAGGGCCTGGCGAGTTTCCGCCCGCCATCATGGTCTCCTCTATCGTTTAATAATCCTCCAGCAGGGGTAAATTTTGGTTGAATACCAAACCACACACAGACAGGTCCGCATGGCACCGCCGCTAACGGTTGCTGGAGGCGACAGCTAATGCGCAAGGCAAGTTTCGCCATCATCATCGGTTTTGCCTTCATGATCGGCCTAATTCTGCTGTTGACTCAGTCAGTTTCGGTCTTGCAGCGAGTGGCCCGGGTCAGTGACATATCCGGTACGGTCACTATTATTCCCAAGGCAGAACAGAAGCCCAGACCCCTGGGCGAGCGCCGCCTGGTACAGGCAGGCGAGCAGCTGCGTACCGGCGCGGACGGGCGATGCACACTAAATTGGATTGACGGTACGCGTATCCGGATGGAACCGCGCACTAAACTGACCGTGCAAAAATGTCAGGTCTACAAGGGGGCTGAACAATCGGCCTTCCGGCTGGACATCGGCAAGATCTGGATCCGAGTACTGCGGACGCTGTCACAGCAAGATAAGTTCCTGATAAATACTCCTACTGCGACAGCGGGAGTGCGCGGGACAATATTTGCCGTGGAGGTCGCTGCTGACGGCTCCACTGAAATATCGGTCTATGAAGGCCAAGTTGCAGTGTCAAGCGATGACGGGCAAATAAAAGTTGATGCCGCCCAC
>JALGTS010000317.1 GCA_029821255.1 Candidatus Zipacnadia bacterium | reverse complement strand
CAACAACGCTCTTTGGGGATTGGAAGGGCCGGTCTCATTCATTAGTCCGCCTCTTATCTGTGCTCCGCTGCTGATTCCTGGAACCCAGAGCAGTCTCCAAAGCAGCGAACACACTGGGAATGACCTGGTGCTATTTGGTGGCCAAGGCAAACATAAAGTGCTCGCCGGGTACTTTTTCTACTTGCACACTATGGAACCCGGCCTCATTTAGCATTCTCCGCACTTGGCCCGGTGTAAAGTAATCCTCATTCCAACGTGTTTCACCCGCAGTGAAGTCGGCGACAAGTAACGTGCCACCGTCTTTGAGCACCCTTCTTATCTCACTCAGCGCCGCATTCGGGTCAGCTATCTCGTGCAGGGCGTGGGTGCTCACCACTGCGTCGAAGTGTCCATCCTCCCATAGGTCCATCTTTTGAGCATCCATCTTCAGACAGCGAACAGTCCGCGGGTTGCCATCAGAAGCACCTGAGATTTGCTCATAGACCTTGTGCCCGTTGATATCGATACCGACTGCATCTTTGGCCACCTGCTGGGCCAGGAAGCGGACCAACTCGCAATTTCCACAACCAACATCAAGGACAGAGTCAGCTTCACCTATTGTAGCTACGATCTGCGCCCGTATTTGCTCATTTGTCACGGCCATCGTAAGTCAACTCTCGGTAGACCTATTATCGGGATAAGCAGAGAGCTTTTTGGTGATGCATCTTGATGGCTCTGCCAGGGCTTGGAGAGCTTGTCTGTGGCGTCCATCCCTGCCGCCTGGAGTGGGCAGGGATGGACGCTGACTCAAAATAGCTCGGCCCCAGGCCGTGCGGTAATCTCAGGCCTGATCCTGATACCGGGGGGAACTTTCAGGACAAAGTGGCGCCATAACTGCTGTGACACCTCCTGGCATAAACTCTATATCGCCTTGACCTTGAAGGCCAGCGTACAGCGCCTCCAGCCTCCACTTTGTCCTGCTACATATGGCACTTAGTCGTGTAACTTAGCTTCTGGGGTCTTCTATTCCTCACGCATTGCCAGTATGTCGTCCTCGTTCACAATCAAGTAATCCTCCCCATCAATCTTCACCTCGGTGCCGCCAAAAGAAGCATATATTACTATGTCGCCCTCCTTGACAGCACTTTCACCTTTCTCATCATCTTCTACGTACAGACCAGCCGTTCCCACAGCCACTACTCTACCCTCACGAGGGCGTTCCTGAGCCGTCTCCGGCAGAATAATTCCACCGGCGCTTTTCTCCTCCGCCTCCAGCGGCTTTACTATTGCTCTTGCTCCCAGAGGCTTCAACATGGCAAATATCACCTTCCTTTTTTTATACTTTGCACAGTAAGTATACGTAGTTGCTAACTGGCATCAGCTCCCTCTATAGTGGGGAAGCTAATATTAGCACTCTACACCTTTGAGTGCTAATATAGCTTTTATACACTATTAACTTAAAATTGTCAATACCAACATGCACCATACTGCTTGGTAGCGGCTTTATCTCATTTGAGGCCTAAAAGGCGATCAATCTTGGGCTTGTCAAACCCTACTATTGCTTGGCTCCCAATCAGCAACACCGGCACCCCCCGAATGCCGCGCCGTTTTAGCTCCCGCTGCGCTCTGGGATCTTTTGTTGCATCTACTTCATAGAAGCGAACACCCTTTTGCCGCAAATACCGCTTAGCCGCATCACACCAGGGGCAAGCCGCCCCTGTAAAAAGTACTACCTTTGGCTGACGTGAACCCCTCATTTGTACTTCAGTTGCCTTTCTTTTGTACCGAGAATTACTATATCTGATGCCCCTACCCACCGCGTCGGCAGATCTATCTTTTATTAAACCGCCCTGGTATTCTCAGAGTTACAGTTTACTCATTCCTCGTGATATCCGGTGGCCTCCAATTATACGCCCAACCTCTGACTCAGCTTACTCCATGCCTGCCGAATGCCTTCGGCAACGGGGCCGTCCTGGTATTCAACCAACGGCACCTGATGAGCCATAGCCGCAGTCACCGACTCGTCATAGGGTAACTCGCCGAGAAGTTCAAGCTGGTTTTCAAGACAATAGTCGCGAATCCGCCGGGTATTCTCCGCATTGAGGTCCGCCTTATTAATCATTACCGTAACTGGAATGCCGAAATGACTGCTCAGTTGGACGACTCGCTCCATATCGTGAATGCCCGATAGGGTCGGCTCGGTAACGACCAATGCCAGGTCCACATCA